>JAUWQS010000461.1 GCA_030610915.1 Pseudomonadota bacterium
TCGTCAGGCCTAATCCAAAATCTGGAACCAAACTGGCAATTACTTGGGAAAAGGAGCATCTTTAGCGAGGACTTCGGGCCTTCAATCCCTTTTTTGTCCTTAACCCTGAACGTTGAACCCTGAACCTGTGAACGGTTACGAGAATTTAATGCTTGAAAGAATGAGAATATTTTCCGGAAATGCGAATCCGGTCCTTGCAGAAAAGATAAGCGAGAGGCTCGAAATGTCTCTTGGAAAGGCAAGAGTGACAACATTCAGCGATGGCGAGACAAGGGTTGAAATCGATGAAAACGTGAGGGGTATGGATGTCTTTATTATTCAATCGACCTGCCCGCCCGTGAATGACAACTGTATGGAGCTCTTGATCCTGATAGATGCCATGAAGAGGGCGTCCGCAGATAGGATAACTGCTGTCATTCCCTATTATGGTTATGCAAGGCAGGACAGAAAAGTGGCTCCCAGGGCGCCGATATCGGCAAAGCTTGTCGCTGATTTGATCACCGTTGCAGGCGCCGACCGTGTCCTCTCGATGGATCTCCATGCCGGCCAGATACAGGGTTTTTTTAATATCCCGGTTGACAACCTCTTTGGAACCCCGGTACTCTTGGATTATATAAATAAAAATTACCAGGACAATATGGTTATTGTTTCTCCCGACACCGGCGGTGTTGAAAGGGCGAGGGCCTTCGGAAAAAGATTGGGGGCAAGTCTTGCAATTATTGACAAGAGAAGAGGAGGGCCGAATGAATCGCAGGTCATGAATATCATCGGCGATGTAAAAGGTAAGATGGTGATCATTCTCGATGATATGATCGACACTGCCGGCACCGTCGTTCAGGCCGCCAGGGCGCTTGGAGACGAGGGTGCAACCGGAGTTTTCGTTTGTTGTACACATGCTGTTCTGTCGGGACCGGCAATAGAGAGGATCGATAATTCCAATATCAAAGAGATCATCGTAACCGATACCATCCCCTTGCGTGAAAAGGCAATATCCTGCAAGCGAATCAAGGTTCTTTCAGTCTCCGAACTCTTAGGCGAGGCGGTTAGAAGGATTTATTATAATGACTCTGTAAGTTCACTCTTTATTTAGTCCCTTAGTTGTGAAGTTCGTGCCTGCCTGTGCGTTGCACGCAGACAGGCAAAAATGGCAAAAGAATTCGATACGTCCACGAATTACACTAAGTTACACGAAATATAAAAATACGTTTTGTTTATTCGTGAAATTCGTGGATAGGTTTTTAGCTTGTCCGGCTTGTCCGGGTTAGGAGCGGTTAATTATATGGAAATGGTAGAGTTAAGAGCTAATACCCGCAGGGAATCCGGAAAAGGACCTGCCAGGAGATTTAGAGAGAGGGGGTTGATACCCTCAGTTTTTTATGGTCCCGGAGCGGAATCAATTCTGCTGACCGTAAATTCATCCGACCTGACCGGATTATCAGGAACAGAGTATATAAAGCTCATGATCGAGGATGATGGCGGTAAATTCGAGAAGCTGTCGGTGATAAAAGAGCTTCAGGTTGAGCCGGTGAGCAGAAACCCTCTGCATGCCGATTTTTGTGAAATCCGGATGGATCATAAGCTTGTGATGGATATCCCGATTAATCTTACAGGGCAGTCCACAGGCATCGAAGCCGGTGGGATTTTGCAATTTTCAAAGAGACACCTAAAGGTCTCCGGCCTGCCGTCTTTACTTCCTGATACTATTGAAATTGATATCAGCAGGTTAGAGATAGGTGATTCAGTTAAAGTCGGAGATGTTGTGCTTGAAGAAGAAATAGAAGTACTTGATCCACCAAATGTAAGAATAGTGGCGGTTGCTGCCGCAAGAGCGGTCCAGGAAGTTGAAGAAGGGGAAATCGAAGAACTGCCGGAAGAAAAGAGTGAAGAGCCGGAAAAAGAAGATAGTAAAGAAAAGTAATCTAAGGGACTGTAGCCGTTCACGGCTTGAAACTTGAAATTGGAAATTAGAAATTTGGGTAGTCCCCACAAAGCAGTGCAGACGTAGAGATACTGCCCCAAATGAACATTGAACAATGAGAAATGCTGCAGGGTGTTTTTTCATTTTAAAAT
>JAUWQS010000179.1 GCA_030610915.1 Pseudomonadota bacterium
TCGTCAGGCCTAATCCAAAATCTGGAACCAAACGGGCAATTACTTGGGGAAAGGAGCATCTTTAACGAGGACTTCGGGCCTTCAATCCCTTCTTTGTCCTTAACCCTGAACGTTGAACCCTGAACCTGTGAACGGTTACGATAAAAGATAAGTTGGCAAACAACCAATGTCTCCAATGCAAGTCAAGAACAATGGACGAAATTAAAATAACAATTATATGCGCTGGTGTAGTAGGATTGGCTATAGTAGCAAAGCTATCCCAGAAATATGACGATGTCATCGTACGGGAAAGCTGCCGAACGCAGCTCCGCTTCGTTATATTTTGTGCCGCAATGGATGGAAGATGGGTGTTGATTCTTTATTGAAAGTTTAACAGTTCGCTCCAGTTGAAGGATTTGAATGTTTTTCTAAGGGGATGATCATCATCGACAACGTTATAGGTTATGCTGGTGAATATCTTTCGAGCGATCTTCCGGACGGGCGCCACCGGCACCACATTATCATTTTTGCCGTGATAGATGACAACAGGTATATTAATCCTCCTCTCCAGGTATGACTCGAATTCCTTCAGGTTGAGGGCAGGCGCCAGCAGGATGAGTTTTTTTACTTTATCTTCGTTATTACAGGCAAATATAGCGGCCATCAGCCCTCCAAAACTGGAGCCGATCAGTATCAGGTCTCTTTTATCGAGGAGGATTTTGTTTAACTTCTTCATCCTCTCTTCAAGTGAACCCCTGAAATCTTCGATGATCATATCCGGATATTTCCCCCGGAAGAACGCTCCCTTGGTTCCCTGGCTGCTGCTTTCAAGGCCATGGATGAATAATCTGGTAACGCTCATAGTTCTCTTCTTTGCCTCCTGACTCTAATACTACATTTAAAGGCATCCTGCCACTTGTTTTGGCGTTGCTTTGAATATAGCGGTATGTTAGTTTAGGCTGAAGGCTGAAGGTTTTTTCCTAATAGCCTTCAGCCTAAACAACCTATTATAGTAGTGACGGAGTTTTTTATGTCCGATGTTGTGCCATTCAGGGCGGTAAGACCGCAGAAGAGATTTGTTGAGGAGGTGGCCTCTTGTCCTTATGATGTAGTTAGCGCTCAAGAAGCAAGAGAGATGGCAAAGGAAAATCCAAAAAGCTTCTTGCATGTGGTGAGATCGGAAATAGATCTGCCGCCGGATATGGATGTTTACGGTGATCCGGTATATGAAACGGCAAAGAAGAACCTTGACAGGTTGCTGTCTGAGAACATTTTATTTCAGGACAGTCGCTCCTGTTTTTACATCTATCGTCAAAAAGCCGGCGAACATGAACAGTACGGAATAGTTGCCGGGGTCAGTGTTGACGAGTACGTATCCGGCCGCATCAAGAAACATGAATTAACATTAGCGGCCAAAGAGGGTGACCGTGTGAAACACATAGCTGCGGTAAATGCCCATACCGGGCCGGTATTGTTATTTTACAGAGACAGAGATTCGATCGATCGTATTGTTGGAAAGATTGTAACGGGCCGGCCTGAATATGATTTTACTGCAGACGACGGTGTTTCTCACACCGTCTGGGTCGTGGATGACAAACAGCACATTATGGCCCTGAGAGAAGAATTTCTGAATGTAGATTCGTTATACATAGCGGACGGGCATCATCGGGCGGCGTCTGCTGCTGCGGTTGCCGGGATGCGTAAAGCTGAGAACCGGAGTCACAGAGGGGATGAAGAGTATAATTACATAATGGCAGTTTTGTTTCCACATAATCAACTCAGGATAATGGGCTACAGCAGGGTCATCGAGGATTTGAATGGCTTGAGTGAAAAGGAATTCATGGATAAAGTTGGGGAGAGTTTTTTGATATTCAGTAACTTTGGGGATAAATTGCCTTCTCGATTACATGAATTTGGGATGTATCTCGATGGCAGATGGCACAAACTGACGCCGAAAGATGATATTGCAGGCGCTCTGGATGTTTCTCTGCTTCAGAATAATTTGTTGGGACCTGTGCTGGGCATCAATGACCCGGGAAGGGATGGCAGAATAGAGTTTGTCGGCGGCTCGGCAGGTATGGGCAAACTGGAGGAACTTGTAGATTCGGGCGAGTTTGCCGTGGCGTTTTCTCTGTATCCGCCTGCTCTGACTCAGATGATGAATGTTGCCGATGCCGGCGAGGTAATGCCTCCGAAGTCCACCTGGTTTGAACCAAAGCTCAGGAGCGGCATATTCGTCCATCTATTGTAGGGACTGTCATATACTCTGCACGGCAATAGCTTATATGTAGCGGAAGGCTTTAGCCTTCCATATGTATTGGCACGTAGCACACAGCGGAAGGCTTTAGCCTCACATTAAAAGAGAATGGAGACCTAAGCCGGACAAGCCGGAACCAAAAAAGTGTTCAGTGTTCAGTGTTCAGGGTTGACAGCTTTTAACCGCTGAACCGTGAACGTTGAACCGTTACCAAATTCTTTTGCCATTTTTGCACGAATTGCACAACTAAGAGACTAAAGGTCTCCGCTACATGGGATTCATGTATACTCTCTACACGGCAATAGCTTATATAATATGTAGCGGAAGGCTTTAGCCTTCCATAAATGACATGAAAGTCGCAGTTAAAGAGTAGTTCTTGTGTGCTTTGTGGTGAAAAAATACGGCAGAGCGATCTCAAAATTTGGCCGATTACAGTATAAAATAGGTTGTGGCGATAATTTTGGAAGTGATGACAGCGGGTCGACAGGATGACATAGATATTGTCCTGAGAAGGGAAGGGGAGACGATCGATGATATCCTTGAAGGGCGGCTCAGGATTTTGCAGAAGGAGAGGGGCTACCGATTCTCCATCGATTCTCTTCTACTTGCCCATTTTGTTCAGGTGAAGGGAGGTGACAGCGTCGCAGATCTGGGGACGGGTGGCGGGATTATTTTGCTGCTCCTTTCGCATCGATCCATATGTGGACGAATGGTCGGTGTCGAGATTCAGGAAGAGCTTGCTGATATGGCCAGGCGGAGCATGAAGATAAATGGTCTTGAAAAGGGGATCGAGGTTCTCTCCGATGATATCCGGCAGATTAAGACCTTTTTAGAACCACAGGCTTTTGATGTTGTGGTCTTTAATCCACCTTACAGAAAGCTGAATTCGGGGAGGATAAACCCGGATCAGGAAAAGGCTGTGGCGAGACATGAGATAAAGGGCGCTTTAGGCGATTTCCTGTTAGCGGCAAGGCATATAGTAAAGGAATCAGGTTGTGTATATATTATCTACCCTGCAACCCGGATGGCGGAACTCTTCTTTCGTATGAGAGATTGCGATATAGAACCCAGGCGGCTACGTATGGTTCATTCCAGACGTTCTTCCAAGGCTGAATTCGTGCTGATGGAAGGAAAGAGGGGAGGGGGGGAGGAACTGAAGGTATCAGAACCCCTGTTTATTTATGAAGAAAACGGCAGGTATACAGGAGAGATGGAGAATGTTTTCAGGGAGCTTTCGAACCCTCCCTCATTCTTCTCCTGATTATCTCTTTGGTCATGATCCTTTTCAGTATGTTGCTCAACTCCTGGTCCGAAATTGAGCCGGCGCTCTCTTTGATCATTTTTGTATCCCGTTCACTCAGGATATATTGATGAGGGAACGTGAATTTTTCTTTATTTTTCGGAATTGCCGAAGATATCATTCCGATGGAGAAGTAGATATTTTTTATTGTTTCCCTGCCCAGGGATTCATTTATTTTGTCGATTATCTCCTGTTTCATAAACTGGAGCTGATGCATCCAGACGGAGGTTGAGACCTTGACAAAAAGTGTGTCGCCTCTTAGTTTCTGAGGCTGTGTCTGGGCGGCTATCTGAGGTCCTGTCACTTTATACCAGATATTCCAATCGCTTCGGTTTGTGGAATTGATGGAGATGTTCATTTTTTTCAGGGTCTTGTAAAGAACATCTCCAAGGCTACGAAGATTTTTTTGCCGTCGTCTCGGATGCATGCTTTTTTCTTTCACAGTTGTCTGCCTCAGTCAAGGGAACAATTATTGATGCCCCAAAGGAGGATATGGTATGGATTTATCGGATATGATCAGGAAGGTTAAAGAACATCCGGAATATCATAAGGCAGGGATGATACTTTGTCACAATGGTGTCGTGAGAGAGACATCGAGACAGGGTAAACGGATTTCCCATCTTGTGGTCAAGGCGGACAGTAAAAGATTGGCGGAGATAGTTGCGGAAATGAAGAAACGTCTCGGGATAATAGAGGTGCTGGCACAGGTAAACGAAGGCAACCTTGCAGCCGGAGATGATATTATGTTTGTTGTTGTGGCCGGTGATTTCAGGGAAAATGTGTTTCCTGTCCTGATGGAGGCGGTTGATCTTATCAAGAAAGATGTAACTCAAAAGAGGGAGATGTAGTTTTACCGCCCATCTGCAGGCAACAGTATGCAAGGACATCTATAACGGCAATGCAATCGAGTATCATCTCAGGCATTTGGTCACTTAAGTGTAAAGTTCCTGCCCGCCCGCCTCGCCTGAGCGAAAGCCTTGAGAGGTGCTGATAGCTCGTTACTTATAATAACAATAGGTTAAGCAGCAATTGTCTCGGGAACTTCAGTTTAAGCGATGAAGCATCATTTACTCTCCATAAACCTCCTTTTTGTCCTGAATGGAATCCACAACATAGAGCAGGTAGGTCTTTTTTTTGAATATTTCAATAAGCTGAGGCAGCTTCTCAGGATCAAGATTGTATACTTGTATATAG
>JAUWQS010000254.1 GCA_030610915.1 Pseudomonadota bacterium
TATCGAATCCCCTGTAGGTTTTCATATCATCAAGGTTACAGACAGACGAGGCGCCGGGATAAAGTCACTCGAATGGGTTCGCGAGGAGATCAAGGACAAAATAAGCAATGTAAAGATTGAGAAAAAGTTTTTTGAGTGGATTGAGGAACTGAGAAAAAAATCATATATAGATGTAAGGCTGTAGGTTATTAGTCCCTTAGTCGTGAAATTCGTGCAAAAATGGCAAAAGAATCGTAGTAAGCGTTCACGAAATGTTGAAATTAGAAATGAGAAATTGGAAATTTGGCCTTCATACTTTTCTCCCGAATTTCTAATTTCCAACAACAACGTAGGGGCCACCCCCCGTGGTTGCCCGGTGTTGGGTGGCTACATCGAAGAGGGCAGGCACGGGGGCCTGCCCCTACAATAATAATGCCGATTTCCGGCTTGTTCGGGTTAGGTAGAAGGCTAAAGGCTATCAGGTTGTTTTTCCTTCTACCTTCTACCTAGTGCCCGAACGAAAACTGTCTTTTTCGCCAATCTCTGCGTCAGATAAAAATTTTAATCCTCGAAATACTCAATGTATTCCTGCGGTTAAAATTTTGAGCTTCCTTGACCTTGACGAAAAATCCTAGTTTTCGTTCAGACACTACCTAAACAACCTAAACAACCTGAACAAATGAAATATATAAAAATAAAGGGCGCCTGCCAGCACAACCTTCAAAATGTAAATATCGACATTCCCAGAGATAAGCTCGTTGTAATAACCGGTGTCAGCGGTTCCGGTAAGTCATCGCTCGCCTTCGATACGATCTATGCGGAGGGGCAGAGACGATATGTGGAATCGCTTTCCACCTATGCGCGGCAGTTTATCGGCCAGTTAGACAAGCCCGAGGTCGAATCGATAGAGGGCCTGTCCCCCGCCATAGCCATTGAACAGAGAACAGCGGGCCGGAATCCCCGTTCGACGGTGGGAACGGTAACCGAGATATACGATTACCTCCGCCTTTTATATGCCCGTATAGGGGTGCCTCACTGTCCTGAATGTGGCAGAGAGATCAGGGCCCAGACCGTTGACATAATGCTGGATAACATCCTCTCCTTTCCTGAAAAGACAAAGATAAACATCATGTCCCCCATTGTCATGGGGAAAAAGGGTGAATTTCAGAAAAGATTAAAGAAATTAAGCAGTGACGGCTTTGTTCGGATACGTGTTGACGGGAAGACTCTGGATATTGCGGAAAACATTGATCTGAACAAGAATAAACGCCACAATATCGATGTCGTGGTTGACAGACTCATCATGAAGGATGGGATAAGAGAACGGTTGAGGGATTCCCTCGAGATCGCCGCGGGTCTTTCAGGGGGACTTGTCAGGATCACCGTCGACAACGGTGAAGAGATTATCTTCAGTGAGAGGCATGCCTGTCCGAAATGTGGCGTCAGCATAGCTGAAATGACGCCAAGGACATTCTCATTCAATAGCCCTTACGGCGCCTGTCCTGACTGTGGCGGTCTGGGAACCAAAATGTATTTCGACGAGGATCTGATCGTCCCTAATCAAGAACTTTCCATAAGGGAGGGCGCTATCGCTCCATGGGAAAAGAGAAGTTCTCTTCGCTTTTACCAGATGCTGGATACTCTTTCCAAACACTACCGATTTGATATCAACATTCCATTCAATCAGTTGCCGGAAAAGACCAGAACAGCCCTTTTGTACGGCTCAGGAGATGAAGAGATCAAATTCTATTTTGACAGGAATGGCAGGAGGTATTTTTACAACAGGCCATTTGAAGGTATAATACGTAATCTCGACCGGCGATACATAGAGACCGATTCCCACCATATAAGAATGGATCTGTCAAGGTATATCAATATAAGAGAATGTCCCGCCTGCCATGGCGCCAGGCTGAAAAAGGAGAGTCTGTGCGTAACCGTCGGGGGAAAGAACATATATGAAGTGTGTAAGATGTCGATCAGGGAGTGCATGAAGTTTTTTGATATGCTCTCCCTGTCAGACCAGGATGCTGTTATATCCGAAAGAATACTGAAAGAGATAAAGGAAAGGCTCAGGTTTCTCCTGGATGTGGGTGTGGACTATATCAGTCTTGCCAGGTCATCCGGTACCCTTTCCGGCGGAGAATGGCAGCGCATTAAGCTTGCCACCCAGATAGGTTCCGGGCTGGTCGGCGTTCTTTACGTACTGGATGAACCTACAGTCGGCCTGCACCAGAGGGACAGCGCCAGGCTTATTTCAACACTTGAGCGTCTGCGGGATATGGGCAATACAGTTCTCGTAGTGGAACATGATGCCCAGATGATGATGTCGTCGGATTGTATTGTCGACATGGGGCCCGGAGCAGGATTAAATGGGGGCAGGGTTGTCTTTCAGGGCACACCGGAAGAGATTTGTAACAGCAACAAGTCTCTGACGGGTAAATATCTTTCAGGAAGGCTGTCCATACCGGTGCCCGACAGACGAAGAGATATCAATGGTCGCTATATAATTCTTGAAGGCGCCCACGAAAATAATCTGAAAGATATAGATATAAAGATTCCTGTGGGAGTTTTTACATGTGTGACAGGCGTATCGGGTTCAGGAAAGAGCACCATGGTTATTGAAACTCTTTATAAGGCATTCGCCCGGAGGCTATACAGATATAGAGGCCGGGTGGGAAAGGTAAAATATATAAGAGACATGGGTGGAATTGACAGGGTTATTGCCATAAACCAGCAGCCGATAGGGCGTACTCCCAGATCAAATCCTGTAACGTACACAGGAGCTTTTACCCATATCAGAGATCTTTTCGTCAGGCTTCCGGAATCGAGGATCAGAGGATATAAGCCGGGTCGGTTCAGTTTCAATGTCAAAGGGGGAAGATGTGAATCATGCAGGGGAAACGGTTTGATAAAGATGGAGATGCACTTTCTGCCTGACATTTATGTAACGTGTGACGTGTGTCACGGAAAGAGATTCAACAGGGACACTTTAGAGATTAAGTACAAGGGGAAGAATATAGCGGATGTCCTTGATATGACCGTAAATCAGGCGCTTTCATTTTTAGATAATGTTCCTGTAATAAGATCAAATCTGCAACTTCTCTTCGATGTAGGTCTTGGATACATAAAACTTGGGCAGTCCGCGACGACACTCTCCGGTGGAGAGGCTCAGAGGATAAAACTGGCAAGGGAATTAGGGAAACGAACGATGACAAGCACCCTCTATATCCTCGATGAACCGACTATAGGTCTTCACTTTGCCGACATTCAGAAGCTTCTCGATGTCTTAATGATATTGGTGGATATGGGGAATACGGTGGTGGTAATCGAGCATAATCCGGATGTGATCAAATCTGCCGATTATATAGTTGACCTTGGCCCTGAAGGAGGAGATGACGGTGGAAGAATCGTTGCTTCAGGTGCCCCTGAGGAGGTGGCGAGGGAAAAAGACTCCATAACGGGACAGTTCCTAAGCAAGGTTTTAGGGCCTGCTCAGGTGGATAGGCTGAAGGCTGGAGGCTGTTAGGTTTAGGTTGCTTAGGCTGAAGACTGTTAGCAAGAAACTAACGTATCAGTTCAATAAATAGGGGGATTACATTTTTAAAGTGTTGGTCTCGAACCACGATAAGCGTTCACCGAACATTGAAATTAGAAATTAGAAATTGGAAATTCAGCCTTCATGCTTTTGTACTGCTCGGCTGAGCTCA
>JAUWQS010000015.1 GCA_030610915.1 Pseudomonadota bacterium
GGGCTCCCTACGTTTCACCTGCTGATGACAATAAGGAAAGTCTGGATGATTTTCCTTAATCATTCATAATTATAACCACTGCTCAGGGTGGTCAATTTTGGGTTAGCACAGGTGGTCAATTTTCGGTTGTCATTCCCAACCCTGAAATTGCCGAGAGATTAAGGGTAATGGAAGAGACATTTATAAGGCCATCTATCAAAGACGAGATGGTCTTAAAGACCCTTCTCTTCGTAAGGAATAGACTCGGCGCAGGGCTTTACTGGCCGGCGATCAAGACCTACCGCTGGCTGAGTAAAAACAACCTGATTTTAGGCTCATCGCAAGGGGAAGAACTGGAACGGCCTGTCAAGCCAGAGGGGTTTGAAAAGGGATTCTCCAGGATACAGTCAAAAAAAGGGCGCAATGAACTTGAAAGGTTTGACAGGATTTTAGAACATAGAAAGAAGACAGCCTCTCTTTACAAAAAAATCCTTCTCGATATGGGGATAGAACCACCATATCAGCCGGATTATGCTGTGCATACCTACCTCAAATTTCCGCTTCTCGTAAAAGATAGAACGAGATTCTTCAGGCTCGCTGAAAAGGAGAAGATAGAGCTTGGCGATTGGTTTGTATCTCCTATCCATCCCATTACAAAAGACCTTGAGCTCTGGCATTACAACTGGGGAGAAAATCCTGTTGCCGAGAAGATTTCCCGGCATATTGTAAATCTGCCTACGCATACCGGGATCACCGAAGATTATGTGGGTCGTATAGCGCAGTTCTTAGAGAAAAATGTTAGAATGTTAAAACGTTAGAACGTGGGAAGGATGTTATTTTCAGGGGATCAGTTGAGGGTGGGAGGAAAATTTATGTTGAACAAATTTGTCTTGCACATTCGTTGCGTAATTTATACGGAGGCAACTTGGTTATGTTAATAGAATATGTTGAAGAAGCATTGAGGCGAGCCCGTTACGAGTTGATTGATGATGAAGACCCTTACTACGGCGAAGTGCCGGAATTGCAAGGTGTTTGGGCAAGTGGAAAAACACTCGAAGAATGCAGAGATAACCTGAAAGAGGTTATAGAGGGTTGGATATTGGTTAGCCTGAGAAAAGATCTGCATGTGCCGAGGCTCGGGACATGTGAAATAAAGGAACTACAGATGGCGGTAGGTTAAATGTCAAAACTGAGCCCTGTTTCTTTTGGTGAGCTTGTGAGAAAACTTAAGACCCTGGATTTTAGAGGCCCCTTCAGCGGAGAAAACATCTGTTCATGCTAAAAGGTGATCTGAGGCTTACTATGCCTAATCCGCATAAACAGGATATTGGAGTTGATCTCTTGAAAAGAATTTTGAAGCAGGGAGGAATAGGGCGTGACGAGTGGAATAGGACTTAAAAGCAGGCATACTTTTACGGGAAAGTGCAAGAGACGGGAGTTCCATTTGCATTGCCTGGGTGCAATCCACAGATTACGCCGATTACACAGATTTAATAAATAAGCCAAGTATAAAAGGATAAGGCGAAAATATGAAAGTCCCTTTTGCTATCCCTGAATGCGGTGACGAAGAGATTGAAGAGGTGATTGCTGTTATCAAAAGCGGATGGCTGACAACAGCATCGCGGTGTGCGCAGTTTGAGAAGGATTTTGCGGAATTTGTCGGCGCAAAACACGCGCTGGTGGTAAATTCTGCTACTGCCGCGCTTCACCTTGGTCTTGAGGCATTGGGGATTAAAGCTGGCGATAAAGTCCTGGTCCCGACATTTACTTTTACCGCAACAGCCGAAGTTGTAAGGTATCTAAGCGCTGATCCGGTTTTTGTGGATTGTGATCAGGAGACGTTTTGCATAAATGCAACGCATATAGACAAGGCAGTATTAGCTGAAAGCTCAAAGCTGAAAGGGGAAAAGCAAAGATTGAAGGCGATCATTCCTGTGCATTTTGGAGGACATCCCTGTGATGTGGATAACATTAAGCTGAAAGCGGAAAGCCTAAAGCTCAAAGTATTGGAAGATGCTGCTCATGCTATCCCCCTACCCGGTATAACGGCAAGTTGATAGGAACCTACGGAGATGTTACGTGCTTTAGCTTTTATGCAAACAAGACTATGACCACCGGTGAAGGGGGGATGCTCTGTTCCGATGATGACGAGATTGCAAAGCGGGTGAAGGTGATGCGTCTTCATGGAATCAACCGGGATGTGTGGGATCGCTTTTCCACGGGGGCATCATGGGAATATGATGTGGTGGCCCCGGGGTTTAAATATAATATGCCTGATATTAATGCCGCCCTTGGAATTCACCAGTTAAAAAAGGTTGAGCTTTTCCGTGAAAAGCGTGAGCGGATAGCGAAGATCTATTATGAGGAACTTAGGAATATACCAGGCATTATCCTTCCCCGGTTACATTGCGACATGAAAGATCATTCATGGTATATCTTTGTTGTCCTCATAGATCGTGACAGGACAAGAGGCGGTATTGGCCGTAATGAATTTATAGATGAGATGACAAAGCGGAATATCGGCACAAGTGTTCATTATAAGCCTCTTCACCGGATGACCTATTACAGGGAGAAATATGGTCTGAAGCCAGAGATGTTTCCTAACGCAGAATGGGTCTTTGAAAGGTGTGTGAGCTTGCCGATGTTTTCGGCCATGACGGATGAACAGTTGGAGTATGTGATTGAGAGCATTAAAGACATTTTGGGCTAGCCGCAAAAGGCCACAAGGGACGCAATGATATATCAAAATTTTGGAAAGCGGGCGTTTGACATTGTTTGCTCTTTCCCGAGTTTGTTATTGCTTTCCCCGTTTCTTGCTATTGTGTCCTTGTTGATTAAGATCGATTCTTCCGGATCGGTCTTTTTTTTTCAAGAGAGAATGGGGCGAAATGGCAGGCCTTTTAATCTGATCAAGTTTCGGTCCATGACCGAAGCCTATAATCCCAGGGAATACCAGTTCAATCCCGGCGATGCATCCAGAGTTACAAGGATAGGACGTATCATTCGCAAAACAAAGATCGATGAGTTGCCTGAATTGTTAAATGTTTTAAAAGGGGATATGAGTTTTGTAGGACCAAGGCCCGAGGTTTTTAAGTATCATCATGTATATACAGGAGAGTTTGCGCCTGTTTTGTCATTAAGACCGGGCATTACCGATCTTGCTTCTATTGAGTATCGGAATGAGGAATTGTTGTTGCGCCAAGGCAGCGATCCTGAGAAGATGTATAGCGAGGTAATACTTCCGGATAAATTAAGATTATGCTTGAAGTATAAAGAGATGATCGGATTTAAGACCGATATCAAGATCATATTTGCCACGTTAAGAAGGGTGTTGGAGTAGCCGGTTTTGCAAAACATAAGATTAAAGCGTTTCACAAGGAGTAGGTCAAATTGAAATCAGATTACAAAATCCAAAAAGGTGCGGTAGAGATGAGACTGGTTTTAGCTCCGGGCGCTGCTGATGCGTCTGAGGGAATGGTTTATGTAGCTGAAGACACACTTCGTCCTGCAGAAATAGATAGAAAACCCTGCCGTGGTAAAGAGCAGGAGGTCGAATATAAGATCTACGCTGAAAAGCAATCCGGTGAAGGTTTTTGGTCAGTGGCGCCGGGATGCGGCGATATCTCCGAAGGCATGGTTTTGGTTGCTGTTATTCGAAAAAACAGGTAAACAGATTCTAATTGGGCGATTTTTATGGAAGTCCAGCATGGATCCACACATTACGCAGATTAGCGCAGATTTAGAGGCTGAAAAGGGTCCGCAGATTACGCAGAATGAAAAAAATGATAAAATCTTATACAGAGGACGTTATGTTGAACCGGATAAAATATCTTCGGAAGAGGCGAATACGAGTCATAAGGTGATTTACTGTGTGGCAACCCTCGATCCACAGATTACACAGATTGACGCAGATTAAAGAAAAAGCGATCCACGAATTACACGAATTTCGCAAATTTGTTGTTGATGACGGAAATCGTTTAATGGTTTTGGATGTGTTAAACAGGCGGGGCAGAAACGACGGGAAGAAATAATAAATCAATGAAGATGCAATGGATTAAAGAACAGATAGAAAAGGGAGATTATCAGCTTAAACTCCATGCGGTGGAGAGAGCTTCTATTAGAGGAATTGATCCGCTATTGCTACTGCTGCCTCTGCGCATTTTGTGGGAGCAACGCCGGTGCTGGTGGAATGCGGGGCGGACCACACACATGATTAATCCTGAAAGTGTTAAACAGGCCGTTACAGATAAAACCAGGGGTAACTACTCAGATAGATAGACTGAAGGCTGAAGACTGTTAGTAAAAGCAGAAATACGGCACACTTTGAAGCCATGCTTGATGCAAAAATCTGCTGTTTCTTTGCCAAAGTGCGGCAATCGTGTTTTTCGGGTACCTTCAGCCTTCAGCCTAAATAGCTTCAGCCTGACTACGTGAGTAGTTACAACCAGGGTTATAATGCCCACTCAGCTTAATGGACGAACCTGCGATATGGATGCCCTGCAGGCGATAGCTGAGAGCGTTGTCCTACTGCGTGATCATGGGCGTAATGAAGAGGGCGAGGTTGTGACTTGGGGAACAAACAGCCGTCTGGATAATATGCAGGCGGCAATTTTAAATGTAAAACTGAAAACACTTAAAAAGGATATGGAACGGAGACGGGAAATCGCAACCATGTACAATCAGGCCTTAAAAGATGTTAATGATTTGATCTTACCCCCTGCACCGGATGCAGATGAAAACCACTATGATATTTATCAGAATTATGAGCTGGAATCCGGGCATAGGGATGAACTGAAAAGTTTTTTGGCGGAATGTGGAGTAGGGACAATTATTCAGTGGGGTGGGAAAGCCGTGCATCAGTTTGAGGGGCTTGGGTTTGAGGGTGTGCGTTTGCCTGTAGTTGAGAAAATGACGAGCAGGTTCTTGATGCTGCCGATGCATACGGCGTTGACGGACGAGGATGCGGGGTATGTGTGTGACTGTATTGAAGACTTCTATTCCACAGATTACGCAGATTACACGGATTAAAGAATGAAGGACGAAAGGACATATAGGATAATTGGAGCAATTCCACGGGATAAACTTTGCTGTTGTTTGCTTGACAATGCATCTGTTTCCAGGTAAAATACAAAGTATGTTAATTGATATACTTTAAAAGGAGGTTACAATATGTCATTAAAGGTAGTTACGGCACTTAAGGCACGGCAAAAGTTTGGCACAATAATGAATGCTGTGTCATTCAAAAACGACCAGTATATTGTGGAGCGCAAAGGCATGCCTATGGTGGCGATTATTCCGATCAAGAAATTCAAGCAAATGGATAAGGCCCGGCAGCGTTTCTTTAGTAATATGTCGAAAATCAGCGATTCTTTTGCCGGAGAAGACTTGGAAAAGCTTGACGATATTCTGGCAGAAGCAACGCAGGCAGCCAGACAAGTCGAACGTCGTCGAGGATAAGTTTTGAAAATCGTTGTCGATGCCAACCTTTTTGCCAGCGGTCTGATCAAGCCGAATTCAAATCCCGGCAAAATTCTTGATTTGATCAAACAAAATCAAATAGAATTGATCCTTTCACCGGCTATTATGAAAGAAATAAAACGTATCTTACTCTACCCCAAGCTTCAAAAATATCATCGTAAAACCGCACAGGAAATAGACGCATATTTTGAAGATATCTTAATGTTTGCCTGGATTGTTGAAGGAGAAGAGATAATTGATATAATTAAAGCTGATCCTTCGGATAACAAATATTTGGCATGCGCTTATGAAGGCGAAGCGGATTATATAGTTTCTGGAGATCATCATCTATTGTACATAGAAGTTTATGAGGGAATTGAGATTCTCAAAGCGAAATCATTTTTGAACGTTTGGGAAAAATACTTCCTGTCCACAAAAAAATTGTGATTGTATTATAGGTTTTTACGTCCACTAATTACACTAAGAGTAAGGTAAAAAAAGTCCACTAATTACACGAATTTGCACGAAACAGTAAAACAATAATTGGTGATAATTCGTGGAATTTGTGGATAAATATTTATGAAGAGAGTTTTTGACATAGTATGTTCTTTCTTTGGCTTATTGGCGCTTAGGAGCTCTTACGAAATAACATTTACACTTGGCCTTGGTGATTAGGTCGTATTGTGTAATTCCATTCGCCATGAAAACTATCTTTTACTATATTTATTTTCTTAAAATTTTTATCTATCACTTTAATCCCTTTTTCGTATATATTTCTGTCAAGTTCAGACGTCTTAATTTCAGCTTGCAGGCTGATCTTGAAAAGGTCTGTGGTGTTATTTTCGGTATTTCTCATGTTGTTTTTCCTTGAGGTTAAGTTCTATGGCTTCTTTTTCTGAGGTTGGCTAGGAGGCTGTCCGAGAACTCAATAGCTGAAAAACAACCTCTTTGAAAATAAGCATCAAATTTCGTCAACTCATTTTATGAAAAGTGATTGTCCTCAACAGAAATCACTTTCCGGCTATTGATAGCATCCTTTTGTTGTAAAACAGTGCTTTCTCGTGCCCCAATACCCTTTATCAGGCAGCCATGAGATCCAACTTGTCCTCTTTAAGATGTTCTAATTTATATCTTATTGATTTTACAACCTTTTTAATGTTGTGTGCCGCGCAGACAAGGGAAAACTGTAATAGCCCAACAAATAGGGGTAGGGGCGACTTTAGTCGCCCACATTGGGAGGTTAAAACCTCCCCTACCCTGATTTATTGAGCTGATACATAAATACTTTGTTGAGGGTGAAGAGCAGATATCAGGGAAAGAGGATTATACTTCGAATAATACGAAAATATTGGGGGTTGAAGAGACAAAAGAGGTTTTGCTGAAGGTGTGGGGTATATTCAGGAAGAACTTTGCAGCCACGAATGACACGAATTAGCACGAATAATGAGGATTTCACATTAACCACGAAGCGCACGAAGAACACGAAGATAAAATGATTAAGCGGGGTTAGGAGGTTATGGATATGCAACTGATTAATATAAAAAAAGAAGCTCAAGATTTACTAAAAAATTTGCCTGAAGATGCAACATGGGATGATCTGATGTATAAAATATATGTTCGTCAGAGGTAGTTTTATGAAGGAGGAATATGATTTTTCAACGGCAGAGCAGGGGAAGTTTTATCGCCCGATAGACGAATTGGAGATTCCTGTTTATCTGGACAAGGATGTGAAAAAATTCTTTTACCAAAGAACAGCGGGAAGAGATATTGATCTGAAACAGATTGTTGACACTATTTTACGCAAAGAAATGGATTTGTTGAGAACCATCGGGTAATTGGGCAAATGGGATGTTTTACAAAGATATCAATATATCATGACTTTTCAATTAGAGAAACACCTGTTTGATCTGGCGATTGCCGGTCCTTCTGTGATTATCTTATCACTTCTTCTTATTCTTATCGGAATCTTGGTGCGAATGAAGATCGGCTCGCCCGTGCTTTTCCGCCAGGTGCGGCCGGGGCTGCGTGGCAGGCCTTTTACTATCTATAAGTTTCGAACTATGACGGATGGGCGGGATGAGGATGGTAATCTGCTGCCGGATGGTGCGCGGCTGACCCTGCTGGGGCGGTTTTTGAGGAAGACCAGTTTGGATGAACTGTCGGAGCTGTTTAATGTGGTCAAGGGGAACATGAGTATTGTGGGGCCAAGGCCGCTTCTGATGCAGTACCTTGACAGTTACACGCCTGAGCAGGCGAGGCGGCATGAGGTAAAGCCGGGAATCACCGGATGGGCGCAGGTCAACGGGCGTAATGCGATTAGCTGGGAGGATAAGTTTAAGCTGGATGTGTGGTATGTAGATAATTGGTCTGTGTGGCTGGATGTGAAGATTGTTGGGATGACGGTGATGAGGGTGCTGAAGAGGGAGGGGGATCAACCAGGTTGGGAAGGCGACGATGGAGGAGTTTTTAGGGTCTCACGCAAAGGCGCAAAGCACTTCATAAAGAAAACAGACCGCAGATTTCACGGATTAAATATCTCAAACAAAGATGCGAAATAATAATTGGAAAGAATATTTATTACAAAAGTGGATACAAAAATGGCAAACCATGACCCAAAGATATTTTCTCCCTGGCCGTGTTTCGGGAATGCTGAGATTGAAGCTGTTACCAAGGTACTTCGATCTGGGAAAGTGAATCAATGGACAGGGTCTGAGGTAACCGGTTTTGAGAAGGAATATGCCGATTATGTGGGTGTAAAACATGCCGTTGCCGTTGTAAATGGGAGTGTGACTCTGGATATTGCCCCTGAGATGGTTAAAAGGGCTATCTCTACTAAGACAAAAGCCGTCATCGCGGTGCATCTGGCAGGCTGGCCCTGTGAGCTTGATGAGCGAAGGCGCTTTGTGATGAGCATGGCATTTATTTGATTGAGGACTGTGCCCAGACGCATGGGGCGGGGATGAAGAGACGTGAGACGGGTTTGGGGGATGATGGAGCAGGATTGATAAGGCATGTGGGAAGTTTCGGCCATATTGCAGCATTCTCTTTCTGCCAGGATAAGATTATGACGACAGGCGGAGAAGGGGGGATGCTTGTCACTGATGATGAGGATCTCTGGAAGAAGGCCTGGAGTTACAAGGACCACGGCAAGGACTATGATTCAGTCTTTAAGAAGAAACATCCGCCTGGGTTTTGCTGGCTTGTAAAAACCTTTGGCACGAATTACCGCATGACCGAGATGCAGGCGGCGATCGGAAGGGTAATGCTG
Source organism: Pseudomonadota bacterium (assembly GCA_030610915.1). Next base: position 8,705 of record JAUWQS010000015.1, read on the forward strand.
AGAAAACTGGATGAATGGGTTGAAAGGCGTCGCAGGGTTGCAGGTATCCTGACGAATGGATTTAGAGAAATCCCGGAATTGAGGGTTACGATACCTCCGGATTATGTATATCATTCTTACTACAAGTATTATGTCTTCGTGCTGCCTGAAAGATTAAGGGATGGCTGGGACAGGGATCGCATACTGATGGAATTAGAGAAAAGAGGTATACCGTGCGGAACGGGGGTGTGCCCTGAGATATACTTGGAAGAGGCGTTTGATGACTACAATTATAAATTAAAAGGCCGGAGGTTGCCGGTGGCGAAAGAGCTGGGTGAGACGTCGTTGATGTTTATGGTTCATCCGACATTGACTGAAGGGAATATGCATTATGTGGCGGAGCAGGTGAAGCAGTTAATGGGGGAGGCGAGCTGAATTTGGAGACAATTTTCGATCCACAGATTACCTCACGCAAAGGCGCTAAGATATAAAAAAACAATTGTTAACTTGTCTCAGGTTTGCAGACAAGAGATTAGGATTGTTAATCGATTTCGGTTCGGGAGAGAAATTTTATACAATCCTTTTTGAACTGAGGTCGCCTGATTACCCAAGGGGCATGAGGCTGGAAATTCGCAGGGAAGTCAAAAAAATCCATGTGGAGCAGGTAATCGCTTATAGCAAATATGCAAATTTTTTTGAAGGCTGTATCCTTAAGCGACATGATGGAGTCAAAACTTGAGGCATTTCCGGATCGCCAGGAAATCAGAGATGTCTTTGACATGGAATTTCTGTTAAAAAAAGGCGTTCCCCTGGAGGCATCTGTTGATATACTCAGAAAGGTTTTCAGGCTTATCAATACACTTCCACGGATAGATTATACGTATCAGCTCAATAAATAGGGGCAACCCCAATATGTAAGAGTGATTGTGAATCTTAGCCATTCACGGCTTGAAACTTGAAATTGGAAATTAGAAATTTGGGAGAGATGAAACGAATTTACGAGTTGACAGACTTCGGCGTGAGCTCAGCCGAGCAGTACAAAAGCATAAAGGCTGAATTTCCAATTTCTAATTTCTAATTTCAATGTTCGGTGAACGCTTATCGTGGTTCGAGACCAACACTTTAAAAATGTAATCCCCCTATTTATTGAGCTGATACGGCAAAAGTCATATCGGTTAGGTCTAAAAATTTACAAAGCACTCGACCCCCTGAATCCTCGAACACTTTGCATCAACTAATCGGGAGAAGAACCATAATTAAGATGTGACCCCTTTCAGGTAAACAACGGAGAGAGGGTCAATGTATTTGTCAAACAGTTTGAATCCCCAGTGAAGGTGGGGGCCGGTGGCCCTGCCGGTTGATCCCGTATAACCGATAATCTCCCCCTTATCTATCGACTCTCCCTCTTCGGCGCAGACCTTTGACAGATGACAGTAAATGGAAAAGAGACCGGCTCCATGGTTTAGAATAATCGTATTGCCTGAATAATAAAGATCACGAGCCAGCGCTACTTTTCCTGAATTTGAAGCCCTTACCGGAGTTCCGGCCGGAGAGAGAATATCGATGCCTCTGTGACGGGAGAGGAAACCATCATTGAATATCCTTCTTTCTCCAAAATTCCTTTTGATCCTATCCCTTACCGGCATGATAAATTTACCGTGTCCCAGCCAGTGGGAGGCAGTCTCACTATAGACAGCCATAGTAAGTTCCACATCTTTCAATATTCTTTCCTGCTCCTCAGGGGAAGGAGATGTGAACCTCCGATCAACATTAATCTTTTTCAAATGGAACTTACCCTTTGAAATGGGAATCTTGAAAGAAAAGTTTTTCCTTTGGCCATCCGCAAACTCAATCCGGACATTGAGGTCATGAATGCCGGGTTTGATATCCAGTCCCAATCCTATAAGAAGAAAGAAGGTCGATGGTTCACCGCTCGATACAAACATATAATCTTTCCCATCGAAACGTGCCTTTGCGGAGGCAAACGCTGGGGAATGTAAAGATATATTTATGAGTTCTCCCTGGGAGAGCCTGCGATACTCGGATTTAACGGTTATCTGTCCATGATCCGTATTAACACTGGCCTGAAACGGGTAAAGATAAGCAGGAAAGAGAAGGAATACAAGGCTGACTATTATGAGTATCTTTTTCATCTTATGGAGGCCATCCTCTTCAAGTTAAATATGGACAATCGGAGAAACATAAATTATAAAAATTCAGTATTGATGAAATCGTAAAAAGTCCACGCAGTGTCATTCTGAGGAGCCCTTCGCCCATATCATTCTGAGGAGCCCTTCGCCCATGTCATTCTGAGGAGCGAAGCGACGAAGAATCTGGGGCTCAGGATAAACTCCGCGACGAAGAATCTCAATGATATCAGATTCTTCGCTATCGCTCAGAATGACAAAAGAGTAATTTTCCGACTTTTTACGAGACTGTCAGTATTGAAAGTGACAAACACATCAAGAGGGTATAGACCCAACCCGGACAAGCCGGAACCAAGAAGCTCTTAAGGTATCAGCTCAATGAATAGAGGAAGGCATATGGCAGAAGCATGTAGCGGAAGGCTTCAGCCTTCCATGTGCTTCAGTCATACTGTGTTACGTGAATATGGAGACCTGAAGGTCTCCGCTACAAGGGGCTGTGCAAAGCTCAAAGGCGTAACCTCTACGCCCAAACCCCGCTTCCGGAAGATGGAGGCAGCTACGTGTCTGGACTTGCCCCTATTTATTGAACTGACACCTCTTAAGCTTATTGGCTCAAGTAGTTACGATTTTCTTTTGCCGTTCGACTGAGCTCACGCCGAAGTCTCACGCCGAAGCCATTTTCGCAAGAATTTCACAACTAAGGGACTAAAAGTGAACTCTGCATTCGTCTCGAAATAGAACCCTTGTTTCGTCTGTTTAACCTTGAACCGTGAACCCCGGAACTTTGAACCTGAGTAGTTATCTTTGTATAACAGGTTTTTACGAGACTGTCAGGTTTTATTTGTCAGACACTTTGATGAGAGAATAAATGAATAGACCAAGAGAACTCTGGATGACCAAGATCGGGTTTGTCTTTGCTGCGGCAGGATCTGCAATCGGGTTAGGCAACCTGTGGAGATTTCCCTACATCGCGGGAACGTATGGAGGAGGAGCTTTTGTCCTGATCTATTTATTAGCGGTAATAGCAATAGGATTGCCGATTATGGTTGCCGAGCTCCTTATCGGGCGCAGCGCTCAGTTGAGTCCCGTGGGGGCATTCACCAAACTGGGAAAGAACAAATGGTGGAAGATAGTAGGGTGGTTGGGTGTGGCCAGCGGTTTTGTCATTTTGTCCTATTACTGCGTAGTAGGAGGGTGGATCATAGATTATATAGTAAAGTCGAGTCTTAATCTGTTCCATGGCAGATCACCGGCTGAGATTGAAGGTATGTTCGATATCTTGCTTAAAAATCCGTTACTGCTGGTTTTTTATCATGCGCTCTTTCTTCTTCTGACGACCTGCATTGTCAGCAGAGGAATTTCAAGGGGAATCGAGCGGTGGAATAATATTTTGATACCGGTTCTCTTTGGACTCCTGTTGCTTCTTACGATCAACTCCCTCTTTTCCCCGGGGGCAAGAGAGGGAATAAAATTTCTTTTCTATCCCGATTTCTCCAAGATTACCCCTGCGGCCATCCTTGAGGCCATGGGACAGGCATTTTTTTCCCTCAGTCTGGGGATGGGAGCAATGATCACCTATGGCAGCTATTTAGATCGAGACACCAATTTGATGAACTCCGCTGCAGAGGTCTGTGTCCTGGATACCATCGTGGCTTTAATGGGAGGGATGATAATTTTCCCAGTCGTTTTCAGCTATGGGCTTGCTCCATCAGCAGGGCCAGGGCTTTTTTTCAAGACCCTTCCGGTGGCATTCTCCTTCCTCCCGGGAGGAAGGCTGGTCGCTACACTTTTCTTTATCCTGCTGGTCTTCGCGGCCGTCACCTCTGCGATTTCCCTGCTTGAAGTGGTAGTCTCCTACTTCATCGATGAGAGAAAATGGGGACGAAAAAAGGCGGCTTTTCTGGTAGGGTTTGCCATCTTCCTGTTTGGAGTTCCTTCCGCCCTCTCCTCAAACTTATTAAAGGACGTAACACTCCTAAAAGGAATGAACATATTCAGCTCCCTTGACTTTCTTGCCACCAATTACATGCTCACCATCGGCGGTTTGCTGATCGCACTCTTTTGTGGATGGTTTCTGTCACGAAAAACCATGGAGGAAATGACAATAAATGGGAACAACCTGTTTCTATATCGAATATGGCGATTCGTCATAAGATATATTACACCGCTTGCAGTTCTTTTAGTCTTACTACAGAAAACAGGTATAATTGCGATATAAGCCTTTGACCAGGACAAGCCGGAAGAGCTCTTAGCTCAAAGGCTTTTCTTGGGTTTCGTACCTCAACAGTAGTATCTCAATAAGTTCGAGTAGGAACGACTTTAGCCGCCCATATCGGGAGGTTAAAACGTATCAGCTCAATAAATAGGGGGATTACATTTTTAAAGTGTTGGTCTCGAACCACGATAAGCGTTCACCGAACATTGAAATTAGAAATTAGAAATTGGAAATTCAGCCTTCATGCTTTTGTACTGCTCGGCTGAGCTCA
>JAUWQS010000288.1 GCA_030610915.1 Pseudomonadota bacterium
GAAGCGGTTTTTACGTCTGTCATTTCGAGGAGTGAGACGACGAGAAATCTAAGATTTCTCACATTCGTTCGAAATGACAAATTAATACAAGTTACTTTCCATTATAATGCCGCAAGGTGGCATAGTGGAGCTTTTTACGAGTCCATCAAGGTTGTTCTCCACCGTCAGCGGAGTGAGTCGAGATTCGGCATAAAGGTCATGGTAAAAACCTCGTCACTCAGCTTTCGTGCCTTCATCTTTGCGAAGATCATGACGGACTTGTACCCCTTGTAGAGGGGACTGTCGGTTTCGATTACCGCCGGTCGCACGATTCCGCCGCCGAAATCCTTGACATTTTTATAGTAGATGGTTTTCACTAACATGGAGGTTTCGGTAAGACATTCGATCCTGACGGGGACGAGTTTTTCCTTATGGACCCACATTTTCAGCTTGTCATAGGCAACAGTCTTTGTCTTTGCCTTCAGGTGCAGGATGTATTCATCGCCGATGTCCTCCATCTTTTCGACGTTGTATTCAGACGAATAATCGAGGCGCAGTATGTCGGAGTTGTTGAACACGCCGCCGACCACAGACTGGAGACTGGTGATACGGATCGGCTTTCCCACATTCGGGATATAGAGCCACATGTTTTCATCAAGACGGAGAGTGCTTCTCCCCTTTTCGCTTGCCGGTGAAATAAATATGGCAGCCACCTTATCTTTTCCCTTCTTTACGGTGAACAGTATAAATTCCTTTTTTTTGCCGTTCGGCTCGATATTGATCAGTTTTTTGTATGATTCGTATGAATCGGGGTTCAGGTTTCTGTCAACCTGAAGGAGGAGACTGTTCCCGTCCACTGCTAATGCCGGAGGGGTTAGGAGCAGCAGCAATACTGCTATTATGATTTTTCGCATGTTACTGCCTCCCATCTAAAGCCATTTTCACTGCATCACCCACACTGCCCTTAAATCCAAAATGAGCTATGCCTTTGTTTTTCAGTGTAGTAATCATTTTCGAGCCAAAGTTCCCGGCAACTATCATGGTAACGCCTCTACGGGCAAGGAAATTTGCCGCTGAAGGTCCGGCCCCGCCACTTGCATCCCCGTATGGGTTATCAATAACCCCGGTCAATTTCCCCCTGCTGTCAAAGATAAGATAATAAGGACATTTAGCGGCCTGATTGCTTACAGATGCTTCTGCAGTTTTACCACTGGACGCAACCGCAATTTTTATTTTATCCAGCTCGGCAGCATCGACCATAACTGTACAAAGAAACAAAATTGCAAGGCTTATAAAAAATAATCTTTTCATATCACATTCCTCCTATACATGTCTTAGTGCTTCAATGGGCTCCATCCGCGATGCCTTGAACGCAGGCTGGAGGCTTGCCGCTACGGATACAATGATGACGATCACTGAAACCATGAGAACATCGGCTACACCGATGTGGGGCGCCAGCAACAGCCCGGTCTGTCGTCCGAAGTTGAAGGTGATATGGGAGATGTTCAATATATATATTATTATACAGCCCATTACATCACCTATAAAGGCTCCGAAGATGCCGATGGAAAGCCCTTCCAGAACAAACATGGAAAGAATCTTGCCCGGCATCGTTCCTATGGCTGAAATGGTGCCTATTTCACGCATTCGTTCGTAAACCGCCATTATCATGACATTCATGATGCTGACGAGGACCATGGCAATAAGCATTATCTTGATAAAGAATGTCATGATGTCTATCATCCGCGCGATATTATAGAAAGGGGATAGTTTCTCCCATGTGTGTACCTCGAATACCGGCTTCCCCGCTTCATTCTTTTCCTGGGAAAGTGTACCCATAAGGGATTCGTAAACGTCCTGCAACGTGCCGAAGTCCTTGAGCCTCAGTACTATCTCACTTACTTCCATCTGATCCATTCTCAGAACTTCCATGGCATCTTCAATGTGAATATAGCCGTCTCGTCCTCCCGGTCCGGTAACGCTTTCCAGTATGCCGCTGACCATGAATGGTTTCCCGTTAACGGAACCGTCCTTGTTGGTGGCAATCACCACAACTGTGTCGCCCACCGTTACTTTCATCCCTTTGGCCAGAAGCTCCGGTATGAGAATGTTCCCTTTCTTCAATGTCTTCTTGCCTTTGATAATCCTCGATGGCAAGAGAGGCACCGTCTTCAACTCCATCTCCGGGACTACACCATTCAAGCGGATATTCGTCGTCTCCACAAAATTGCTGAACAGACCGCCGAATTTGATTCGTGTCGAATATGCCTCGATTTCAGGAATTTCTTTGATTGCCTTATCGATCTTCTGCACGGCCTTCGGCGTCAGCGTTATGGTCAGAGGGAGATTGTCAATGGATGCGACATACCCCTTTTTGTGGATCTGCAGGTGGCCTAACATGGAGTCCGTAATCTGTCCGATGAGAAGGCTCTTGACGGACCCCGTAACGGCCATGAAGACCAGAACAAAGACGACGCCGATCATGATGAGTGATGCCGTCAGAAGGGTTCTTCTGCGGTATCTCATAAGATTCCTGATGGCTATCTTGAGGAGATTATACATGGGCATTCCCTCCTGTATCCTTCCTGTCGACGATCATTCCATCCTCCAGGGTATAGATTATTTCCGCGGCGCCGACTATCTTCTGGTCATGGGTGGAAAAGATAAAGGTAGTTCCCGACTTTCTCTGCATCTCTTTCATCAGTTCGATAATCATATAGGCCGTCTTGCTGTCGAGATTGGCCGTCGGCTCATCGGCAAGCACAAGCTCAGGTTTGGTAATTAGCGCCCTTGCAACGGCAACCCTCTGTTTCTGTCCTCCTGAAATCTGATCGGGATACTTGTCTTTCTGCTCCATCATTTCGACTGATTCAAGGAGACTCAAGACACGCCGCCTCCTTTCTTCCGATGGAACATTCTGTACCATGATGAGAGGATATTCAATATTTTCATATACGGTAAGGACAGGAATGAGGTTAAAATCCTGGAAGATGAAACCCATGTGCCTGCCCCGGAAAGCCGCCCTCTGTTTCCTGTCGAGACTAACCACATCCGTGCCGGCTACGGTCAGCCTGCCGCCCGTAGGTATATCGAGACAGCCTATAAGATTCAAAAGGGTGGTCTTCCCGCTTCCGGATGGTCCGACAAAGGAAAGAAAGGAAGCAGGTTCAATCTCAAAATTCAGATCGTTCAACGCTCTCAGACTGACTTCTCCTACCTGATAATCCTTATAGATATTCTGTGCAGTTATCAATCCCATACTACCCCCTTACACCAATTTCCCGTATCAGCTCAATGAATAGCGGAAGGCATATGGCAGAAGCATGTAGCGGAAGGCTTCAGCCTTCCATGTGCTTCAGTCATACTGTGTTACGTGAATATGGAGACCTGAAGGTCTCCGCTACAGGGGCTGTGCAA
>JAUWQS010000460.1 GCA_030610915.1 Pseudomonadota bacterium
CTGGTGGCTACCTGATGTGATAGAATTTCTCCTTACGGTCCGATAAACCCGCCTGGAGACTGACATATAATCGTTTTAAGTTTTGTATCTTTCATTATGTCATAAACTATCTTCATATCCTCAGAGGTGGTTCTTGGAATACGACTTCTGAATGAGGGTTGATAATCGTTGATGGATGTCTGGATAGCAGGGTCAATATCATATATTTTTCCCCCCATACTTCTTATTTCATCGAGAGAAATCAAATTCCTGTTATATGGAATCCCGATTCCAACAAATACCTTTTCACTGTAACGCTGTCTCAAGTATTCTACTGCCGCCCATGCAATCTCTTTATATTTGTAAGCCAGGTTACCATCTTTTAATCCTGTTATTCTCATAAAAGTATCGGTATTGAGAGCCTTAAGGTCTATACCGATATCTGTCATTCCTGCATCGACAAGCTCATCTATATAATCTCCGGTAAGCAGCGATCCATTCGTATCAATATGGAAACGAGCATTCCTGTCGGGGCATAGTTCTTTCAATTCTTTAAGAAACCGGATAAGCCACGGCCGGTTCAAGGTTGCCTCGCCTCCCGAAATCGTCATCCTGTCAACTCCAGGATAAGATACTCTTACCTCTGACATTTCGGCTGCTGCCTCTTTCGGTGTTAGCGGTTCACCTTTCCCCGCGAATGCAAAATACCAGTTTTGGCATTGCGGACATCTGAAATTACAGCCCGCTGTATAACATACTATCTCGATGATATCGTCAGGATCCTTTCTGAGATACCAGGGCGTCCCAACCCCCCCAGTTGGATGTCCCTTAAAATCCATCACCATCCTTCTTGGAATATAGTCTGCCGATAATTTCGTTTTAATCTTCATGCCGGCTCCGGCAGCCGTCGTACATGATGGCCTCATCTCACCATCAACCTCGACACAACAACTTCCACAGCCTCCAACCTCACATGGCGCAAACAGATCTGCCTTTCCTGGTAAATCACTGAACCTGTAATCGATTTCTCTGAGCGCTTCTTTTACACTTATTCTTTCAGACACAACGGCTGATCTGCCATCGACCTCGATCTCTATTTTACCTTCCCTCTTCTCTTCAATCATTTCAATAGCCTGATTTGGGCAGGCCAGCGCGCAGGCGCCGCAGCCGATACAGATATCCTCTTCTGCGCCGGGACAGGCGACAATAGCGGAACAGGCGCCGCATTGTGTGCATTTTTCTAATAAATGGCGGGCGATGTATGACATAAAATATCAGCTCAATAAACAGGGGATTACATTTTTAAAATGTTGATCTCGATCCACGATCACTCTTACATGCCTGAGTTTGCCCCTATTTATTGAGATAGTACTTGAAATCACACATACTGTCAATTCAAAAGCAGCGTCGCAACAGGCTGTGAAAGCTTCAGGGTCAAGACAGAAATCGGTTATTGACAAATGGAGATACTTAGGATGTAATTAACTCAGGTGGGAAGGCTGAAGGTAGAAGGCTATTAGGTTGTTTTTCCTTCAGCCTTCTACCTAAGCAACCTAAGTAGAAAGGAGAAGATATGACGAGAATTGCCGGTATATATTCAAGGGAGATACTTGATTCAAGAGGGAACCCGACTGTAGAGGTGGAGGTTACACTAAGCTCAGGGACAACAGGCAGGGCATCGGTCCCATCCGGCGCCTCAACAGGGGAACACGAAATGGTTGAGCTGAGGGATGGTAACCGGGGAAGATATCGAGGGATGGGCGTTCAGAATGCTGTAAAAAATGTAAACAGTAAAATTGCCCCTGAGATAATCGGGATGGACTGTCGTCTCCAGAGAAAGATTGATTATACCATGATTCAATTAGATGGTACCAGAGATAAAGGATCCCTCGGAGCAAATGCTATCCTGGGTGTGTCTCTCGCCTGCGCAAGGGCAGCGGCAAAAGTCATAGGTTTGCCACTCTACAGATATATTGGTGGAATCTCCGCCAGAGAAATTCCCGTTCCAATGGTCAATATATTAAATGGGGGGAAACATGCGGACAATAATGTTGATATCCAGGAATTTATGATTATGCCGGTTGGCGCCGGTAATTTT
>JAUWQS010000397.1 GCA_030610915.1 Pseudomonadota bacterium
ATCACGATAACTTCGGACTTTGGTCGGGGATAAACCCCGCCCCTACAAATTTTCTGCTTATTCTACTTGTATTCAATATTGCAGGTTGCAATGCCTTTTTGAGCTTCTTCGGTCATAATTTACCTCAAGAAATATAACGACTGAACTCACCTGCCGCCAACACTGCGGAGCACTGAACCTAAAAAAACCACCTGCTTTGATGCGGGGCAGAGCATTTCAAAAACCGCCGAGCTGTTGGCGGTCAGGTGAAGTGATTGGTTCTGCTTATACCCTGTCCCGCCAGTAATTTGGACGTCTTCGAAGATCGGCAACCGCGATAATGCAAACGTAATCAGACTTCACCTGATAGATAACGCCAAAGGGGAATCGGCTGACCAAACAGCGGCGTGTATTCTTGGACATAGGCGACCACGCGTCAGGGAACTGAATGACACGTGTAATTGCAGCGTAAACTTCTTGAGCGAACTCCAGACCAAGTCCGGATTGGGAGTCTTCATAGTATTCGACGGCCCTATCAAACTCCGCTTCCGCATCCTCATGGAAATAAAATTTCATTTTTCGTACTTTTCTCGAATCTTGGAGAAAACCTTCTCGCCAGGGACGAGCCTAACCTCACCGGCTTCTATTTTGGATATGCGACGCTCCGCCTCTTCTGCCCAAAGGCGATCAATATCCTCATCTATTGGCAGATTGAGGCTTGTTATGAGCTTTTCCACCAAGTTCAGACGGATGTCTGCTGGAAGCGAAAGAGCATCTTCAATAACTCTGTCAGGCATAGCTGTCATGATATAACTCCTTTACTGTATCATTGTTACACTTACCACTATATAACCTAATTTCCCGAAGAAATTATAACGAGGCATTGCCAAGGAGTTGGATGTCCAAGGCTTTGAGGATATCCCACTACGCTTTGGTCACCTCTGTGAGGGAATGACCGTACTTCCGGGAATATTTAACCTTGGTCAACGTCTTCGTCCATGGTCGCTGATGTGTGCATCCATCATCGTCGTAATTATAACGATCAAAAAGGGGGAAAGTAAAGACTATTTAGTTCATAAACTGATTAATTTCAAATAAATGCATTGTTCCTCGTTATAATTTTGGCGGGAATTTAGGATATAAGGCAATAATCCTGAAAGCAGAACGGCCGAACTCACCTGCCGCCAACACTGCGGAGCACTGAACCTTGGATAGCCACCTGCTTTGATGTGGGGTAGAGCCTTTCAGAAAACGCGCTCTGTTGGCGGTCTGGTGAAGTGATTGGTTAGGCAAACACGCTAATATCATTACACTTACGAACATGAAACCCAAAACTATTTTGAAAAATTAAGTATTGTGTCCCCCGAATTTGGGACTTTGGTCGGGGATAAACCCCGCCCCTACAAATTTTCTGCTTATTCTACTTGTATTCAATATTGCAGGTTGCAATGCCTTTTTGAGCTTCTTCGGTCATAATTTACCTCAAGAAATATAACGGTTAGGGTAACGGGCAGCAAGGGTTTCCACAAAAATTGATTGAAAGCACATTATTTAAAAGTTGTTTCAACCTTTAAAAAAAAGCAGACCCTTGCTGTCCGGTTCACCCGCTGGTTATCTTTTAATTTTGATGGAGGCTCAATTTGAGGGGACAAACTCGCCAGTTTTGGTGTCAATATACCCGCCAGCTGCTTTTTGCATAAAGGTGCCGTCTTGTCTCCATTTGTTACCTCCACCGGCAGGAGCATAATGATCCCCTTGAGTGTCCCATTCTCCATTTATAATAGTGTGTTGTTGGTTGTTATTATTGTTGCGTCGGTTTCTTTGAGCGTCTTCGTAACCATCAAGGTATTCTTCATTGTCGCTCCATTCGCCTTGATTTTCTTGAGCATCATCGTATCCATCCCCGTATGGATCGTTGGCTTGAGCGTAAGTGGCAAGTAAGCAAATTGAAAACAAAACAATTATTAGTTTTTTCATAGTGCCCTCCTTATGGGCTAAAATTAAACCTGAACAAAATAGGAGTAAAAATGAAACCTACAAAAATTCTTTCACAGGTAGAAAAGACAAAAGACAATTTCTGATTCTGCTGATATCGTTACCGTATCCCGTGTTGAAAAGATGGTCGTCACTAAGAACAGGCACGATGTCATCCCAGGAAGAAAACACCTCCTGGTGAATACGGAGTTGTCGATATTAGGCTTATGGTTCCGCTTAGCGAAGCCGTTTAACAGATATTGTTTTGTCTCGCTGTCCGTGATTTGTCATTTTATTGCCAGTCACTGTTACGCTATCCATCTTCATCCAAAGACGGGTATCTAAGCGATCAAACATATCAACCTCCCATTTTGTGGAATCATCAAGGATGATAATTTTACCGGAATCTTTAATTTCTTTAATCCAAACGCTCATAACTTTGTTCTCCTTATGTTGAATTGGTTTTCTGGAAGATAACGTCCGAACTCACCTGCCGCCAACACTGCGGAGCACTGAACCTTGGATAGCCACCTGCTTTGATGTGGGGTAGAGCCTTTCAGAAAACGCGCGCTGTTGGCGGTCTGGTGAAGTGATTTGTTATATTTTTCAAGCGT
>JAUWQS010000464.1 GCA_030610915.1 Pseudomonadota bacterium
CCATACTTACTGCGGTAGCTAATCACCTGACCCGGGAAGTTATTACTGATGAGGAAAAGATAAATCCCATATTTCGCCAAATGACTGATATTTGCCTGGAAGCTTTTAAAAATACAGAGAAGGAATAGAAAGGGCGGCTACCCTCTTTTAGTGAAGGTTGCCGCCCGAGTTAGTTTAGCTTCTCTTATTATTCTTATTCCCAGGGACCGACGATACCATCAACCGCCCAGTCCATTGTGGTTAACTCAAACATCGACATGCGTAAACCCGCTGGAATTTTCAGGTTTCCATCGCGATCGTAGATCGGACCGTTGAAGGGATCGAATACCATCGATGGATCGGCCATCTGCTCCAACCGCTTCATAACCAGGTCGTAAACACTGATCATCCCCAGAATGGGGTCATCGAGGTGGATCTCTTTTAGTTCGTCCTCATGGACAGGGTTTATCAGCATCCCAGGTTTGGCTCCTATCTCAACTGCCTTTTCCTTCAGCAGCCACCAGTAGTCAACATCGGCAAGATTGTGTGCCGTATATGCACCCGCATAAATCTTTGCCAAGAAGTCAAGGTAAATTGCCTCCCAATGCGCGATCTGTCCGGAGACAACATAATCTGGGCCGAACTGATACATTGGAGAATAATGACCGAAGGAAGGGAAGCCGCTTTCTGCAGCAACCTGTACGACTGTCGGTGAATCCTCTGTAAAAGCAAATACGTCACATCCGTCAGCAATTAACGCCTCGGTAGCCTCCTTGGCCGCTGTGGGGCTGAACCACTCATATATCCAGCGTATATGCACCTCGGCCTTGGGTTTGGCCTCTCGCACGCCCACTGCGAACGCACCCATATGACGCTTTAGTTCGGGAATTGGGAAGGCGCCAACATATGCAGTCTTGTTTGTTTTGGTGAGCGCTCCGGCGATCAACCCATTCAAGTAGTAGATCTGGTAGAAATCGGCCATATAGGTCATCATATTGGGATTACGTTTGAACCCGGAGCAGTGGGCAAAGATCTTGTCCGGATATTTCTGCGCTGAAATCAGTGTCCCGTCCATAAAGCCAAAACTGGTGGTTAACACGACGTCACAGCCCTCTTCCACAATTAGCTTATCAATGTAAAGACCCTCGTTTCCCTCAGCTACGCTCTCTACATAGACTGTCTCCAGCCATGGGAAGGTATCCTCACAGATCCTCCGTGCCTCATCGTGCGCATGGGTCCAACCAAGATCACCAATCGGCCCAACATAGATGAACCCTACCTTGAGCGGTGTGCCTGGAACGTACTCCTGGGCCATCGCCATTGAGGCAAGACTTAAGATGACCGCTATTACCAATGCAGTTACTAACATAGCTTTTTTTCGTTGATTAAACATTTGAAAACCTCCTATATTGTATTTATATTATAGGCTGTCTAAACAGCCTTTTCATTTTCACAATTTTCACTGCTTACTTTAACCTATATTCCGGATAGCGCAGTAATAATTATCCAGAATGTTCGATAAATTCGGGATTACACACCTCACCTCCTCCATTTTTTAGCCGGTTACAACCATCATCGGATGATAACATACTTCCTCATTACTCTGTCATAATTGTATTTTCCTGATTATCTTCCAATGTTATGAGCAAGGGACATCAAAAAAAATTCTTCTTTCACTTTTTTCTCTCCACAAATGCCCATTATTAACCGCAGTTTATTCCATTTCATATTTATAAAGACCGTTTCAACTTTTCTCGGATTTCGTTCCTCCCTTATCTTTCCATCATTATAAATTTACCAAATATCCAAGGAAAAAGCAAACAGCTCAAAGAAAGTATTGGCTGAACCTAATCCTCGCCCCTGGTGTAAGGTAAACTTAGCGCGGCCGGCGCCCCCATCCGCTTCTGCAATGTCCCGCGGGACACAAAGATCAAGACCAGAATTGCAAATGCGTAGGGCATCGCTTTTAGAAATTCCGGCGACACCCACGGCTGCAGGCGGTACGACAGGTGATAGAGAGATGCGAACAAATATGCTCCCAGCATGCCATAGACCGGATTC
>JAUWQS010000182.1 GCA_030610915.1 Pseudomonadota bacterium
CCGGCGCGGTAGCTCAAAGTTTGAGACGCAATGGAGTTAAGGACAACATGTTGAATAGACGGAAGATTCGGGGGGAAGGCCGCATGCAGGCAATCGCCTACCGAATTTATCAGAAACCGGTCTCTCTCCCAGTAAAAATCATGATGATGGGCTATTGTTGGGATGCCGGTCTCTGCAATAAGTTCTGTAACAGCGAGTCCAAGAGGAATATTCAGCGGGATGGTCAGGGCATTCTCAGGGACAATCAAGTCGATATCGAAGCGCTTTATAAATGCCTCAAGGGATTCTTTCAGCTTGTCCTTTATGGCATGTATGAGGTCGGAGATCCGTTTCGATCGCACCGTCGTTCCAAAACTACATTTATTTATCTCTTCGATTTCAGGATGTTCGAAGTGTGCCACATCAATGAGAAAACTTTTCTCCTCATCCCGGTCAATCTCTCCCGCAAAGAAAAAGCATGAGTACCTGTTCCTCTCCAGAACATCGGTCCATTTCTTGATTTCGAGGCTCACGCCATCGGTCCCCGCTATGCGTGTTGAAACAAACCCAATATTCTTGATTTTTCTCTCCATTTTCCTCCTCCTCCAAATTCGAGTTTCGAGTTGCGAAAAATAAATCAAATTCAAAACCCGAAACCCGAAACTTTAAACCAGCTCCACCGCTCCCCATGCCCCTAATTTGTCCTTTACAATGATCACTATGCCGAGGATTCCCTCAATTCCAGCGCCGGCTTCCATGGCCGCTTTTATATCGCTTCCATTTTTAACGCGATTCCCTATGGATGTAGCGGCGGCATCCGCCAGAGGCACGGATTTCGATGTTACACATACGGCATCCGCCTTACCAAGGCTCAGGGAATGACCAATCGTGCCGGAAGAGGTGCAGACGCCGAGAGGCATATCCTCAGGTCGTACTCTTAAGGTCGCCTTGTAGCTCAGGGGTGAGCTGCCGGCAAATATTCCCACATTTATCTCTCCGGCAGAATTTAAGAATATATCACCGCCGTTTTCTACGATTACATTATCGGAATACCCTGAAAGATCCAGGCCAACATACTGGGCGATAACCCCGGCCACGGACGCCATGGGCCCCACACCGCAGGCCATGGAAGCTTTTAGCATATCCCTTACGATTGCCGGAGCCATCTCATCAGGTTCGACAGGCGCGAGTGAATCTAAGAACTGCGGCCGGTGTTTGATATATTCCCCGATAAATCTCCTGTGCCGATAAACCGACTCCAGGGCTGTGTCTGTGAGATTCTTATCGGCGCTGATGTAGAGGTCGGTCTCACCAACCTTTATCTGAAAAGAGATCAGATTTCTCTTTGAAATCCTGTTCCTGTAGGTCCTTTCCTGATATTTCACAACACTACCTGAACTGTGTCGCTCCCGGACCCAGGATATTGTCGGCATCCCTTTTCATATCCTCCAGGAGCTCGGTCCTTACATCCTCTCCGAGACATATAACCGTTTCACTCTTATCGGCGGCAATCAGATGAACGTAACTATCACATTTACCCTTATATCTTTGAAGCAGCTCTTTCATCGACTCAATATCTTTACCTGTCGACCTGTCGACGTCAATCATGAAATGAGCCGAGCTGAAAGGCTTTTCCAGGGCATCTGCGAGGAGCGTCACCTCGGATGCCATAACCTTGACGCCCTCTTCACCTGCATCGAGTGTACCCTTTACGAGAACCGGCTCCTCGCCGTGAAGAACCTGATATGCCTTCCTGTATAAATCGGGAAAGATAACGGCGGCAAAAGAACCTTTCGTGTCCTCGACCGTCATATGCGCCATTATCTCCTTTCTTTTTGTCGTAATCTCACGAAGCTCTCTTACGACTCCCCCCATGGCAACCGTCTCACCGTCCTTTTTCCCAGTGATGCCCTCCGAGTCGGTATTCACAACCATACCAAGATTATCTCCAAATCTTGAAAGCGGGTGGCCCGTTATGTAAAATCCAAGGGTTTCCTTCTCATACGAAAGGAGTTTCGAGGGTTCCCATTCGGCAACTTCCGGCATTTCAAGCTCTTTCGAAAGGAAACTGTCATCATCGAGCTGGTCAAAGAGACTTACCTGCGAGCTTGCGCTTTCCCGGGAACGCCTCCCCGCTGCCTCAACTATCCTCTCATAGTTTTCCATCAACTGACGCCGGGTATTTCCCATTGAGTCAAAGGCACCGCATTTAATGAGGCTTTCTATCATCCTCTTGTTTATCTTACCGAGTTCGATCCTGCTTATAAAATCGTAAAAAGAACCAAATTCACCTCCACCTTCCCTAAAGGAGATTATTGAATCGACGGCGCCTGCGCCAACATGCTTTACAGCGGCAAGACCAAATCTTATATTGGCACCCTCCACGCTAAAGTCACTGAGAGACTTGTTGATATCGGCGGGAAGAACCTCGATCCCCATGTATTTACATCCGCCGATATGCTTTATAATCTTGTCCCTGTCGTTCTTTTCGCTTGTCAGAAGAGCAGCCATGAATTCAACGGGCCAGTGTGCCTTCAGGTAGGCGGTTTGATACGAGATCATCGCATAGGCGGTGCTGTGAGATTTGTTAAACCCGTATCCGGCAAATGTCTCCATTTGTTCAAATATCTTCTTTGCCTTGCCCTCGGGTATCCCGTTCTTTTTTGCGCCTGCGAGAAACTTCGGCCTCTCCTTTTCCATAACAGACGCGTTCTTTTTACCCATGGCCTTCCGGAGATTATCCGCATCACCCATAGTATAGCCACCAAGAGCGCCGGCTATCTGCATCACCTGTTCCTGATAAAGAATCACACCATAGGTCTCTTTTAATATGTCCTCTAATGCCGGAACTTCATAAGCAATTTTTGTCTTACCCTGCTTTCTGGCTAAATATTCGGTGACCATGCCGCTTTGCATCGGGCCCGGTCTGTGGAGGGCAATAAGGGCTATAATATCCTCAATACAGTCCGGCTTCATGCCGGTTAGAATTTCCTTCATGCCGGGACTTTCCAGTTGGAAAACACCATCGGTATCCCCTCTCACAAGTAACCGATAGGTCTGGCCGTCATCGAGTGGAATGGTGTTGATATCGATCTCCTCTCCACTGTTCTGTTTGATAAAACGCAGGGTGTCTCTGATAACAGTGAGGGTTTTAAGACCTAAAAAATCAAATTTCGTCAGACCGGCTGCCTGCAGGTCATTCATGGAAAACTGGGTAACTACTTCATCTTTGGGGCTCTTGCAAAGAGGAACCCTCTCCACCAGCGGCAAGTCGGAAATAACAACACCGGCCGCATGTGTGGAAGCATGTCTGTTAAGACCTTCGAGCGACCGCGAAAGCGACAACAACCTGTCCACCTTTTCGCTTTTTTTTCTCTCCTCCGTCAGACGCGGCTCCATCTTAATGGCGCTGTCAAGACTGATATTAAGGACATTGGGGATCATCTTCGCGATTTTATCCACCTCGCCATAGGACATATTCAGAGCCCTTCCCACGTCTCTGATAACCGCGCGCGCCTGCATCTTGCCAAATGTAATGATCTGGGCGACTCTGTCACTGCCATACTTTTTAGTAACATACCTGATCATCTCATCCCGTCCTTCCACACAGAAATCTATATCTATATCGGGCATACTCAATCTGCTCGGATTAAGGAATCTCTCAAAAAAGAGTCCATAGTGTATTGGATCGATAGCGGTAATCCCAAGAGCATAAGCCACAAGGCTCCCCGCAGCCGATCCCCTTCCCGGACCTACAGGAATATTGCTGCTCTTCGCATAGTTGACAAAATCAGACACGATCAGAAAATATCCGGCAAACCCCATGGACTGTATAATTTCAAGCTCGCTATTCAGTCTCTCCTCATACTTGTGGCGCAGCTCCCCATTTTGCCCCTTGAGAATTACCGGCATAAGTTTATTCAGCCCATCTAAGGCTTTTCCCCTCAGGTGCTGGTCAAGAGTTTCAGCCTCATCAATCTCAAAATGGGGAAGAAAGGTATCTTTAAGGTTCAGGGTCAAATTGCATCTTTCTGCAATTTTTACTGTATTCTCAATGGCATCGGGACAATAATCAAAGGCCTGCTTCATTTCTTCAGGGGTCTTGAAATAAAATTGATCCGTCCCCAATTTCATCCTGTCGGCATCATCTATCGTCTTGCCGGTCTGAATACATAAAAGAATATCATGGGCCCCGGCATTCTCCCTGTTCAGATAGTGGCAATCATTTGTTGCAACAAGGGGGATTCCGAGATCCCTTCCGATCTTAAGCAGTTCGGTGTTTGCCCTTTCCTGATCGGGAAGCCCGTTTTCCATTATCTCGAGGTAGAAATTATCCTCTCCGAATATCTCCCGATACTCCCCTGCGACCTTCTTTGCCTCCTCCTGATTTCCATTAAGGACGAGAGAAGATATTTCACCATTAAGGCAGGCGCTCATACCTATTAGCCCCTCACTATAACGTGATAATATCTCCTTGTCCACTCTGGGGCGATAGTAAAATCCTTCGAGATATCCGGCGGTCGTCAATTTCATAAGATTTTTGTATCCCTGGATATTCTTGACGAGGGTAACAAGATGATGTGACGAAGCCTGGCGGGGATTCTTTTCAAAGCGGCTTTGGGGGGCGACATACAGTTCACAGCCTATTATGGGTTTGATCCCGTAGTGGTAGGCCTTCTGATAAAAATC
>JAUWQS010000296.1 GCA_030610915.1 Pseudomonadota bacterium
AGAATATAAGATTTTGTCTCAACTGATGAACCTTCTCCTGATTCGGATGAACCAAGCTCAGACTTACCTTAGAGAGATTTGTTGACCACACATTTTCTTATATCTTGTGACGGTTATACTTCCGCGAAAATCGGTGCTCAATAAATAAGGGTAAGCCCAAGAATGTAGGGTGGCATTTTATATGTTGCAATCTCCGGTGGGGTGTAAAACCCCACCCTACAACGATTTGCAAGAGTAATTCACGGATCGAAACCAACATTTTAAAAATATAATTTCCCTGTTTTTTGAGCTGATACCGATATTGTCCTGTGGGACATGCCAAATCTCCTTGCAATCCTGTCCGGGGTGGATGCTGCCGTGGTGATCCATGCAATAGTTATGTCCTGACACGAAGAAACATAACTGCCGCCGCAGAAGCGAATATGATATTCGCGACCCATGCGGACAGAAGAGGCGGCAGCGTTCCGGAACGTCCCAGAGACAGCGCAAAGGCAAAGACTATCCAGTAAGAAAAACCTGTGATTATACCGATGCTTATACTCTGCGCAACCCCCCCGCTCCGTTCCGATTTTAAAGAAAAAGAGACCCCTATGATCGCAAGGATGATGCTTACCAGAGGAAAGGCGATCTTTCCGTGCAGGTCTGCCAGATATCGTGTGGCATCGTATCCTTCAGCCTGTATCTTTTTTATATAATCCCTTAATTCCAGATAGCCCATCTCTTCAATGTCTTTCTGAACAGCCTTAAAATCTAAAGGCTTTTCAGGAATATCTATAACCCTTGAAGAAACACGCTCAATAGACGGAAAATCTTCACCGTGAAACCTTGTTATGAGAAGATTATAGAACACCCACTTCCCATCTTCCCATTTTGCCTGCTTTGCGTCGATTCTCATAGTCAACTGAAACTCACGGTCAAGGTAATTTATGGTGACCCCCTTTAGTGTATCGGTGTCAGGGTCAAATATATTGAAGTTGTATATCGCGTCCTTGCTTCTGTACCACATCTGATTCTGCTTGAAAGAACCATGTTTCCCCTGTTTTTTCACCTCGACTTGCTTGATATATTCAGCCTTCCGGTTTGCATAAGGGGTAATGAATTCGCTGAAAAGGAAGGTGAAAATACAGACTATGACAGATATTATTATTACGGGAAGTGATGTCCTGTACAGGCTGACCCCATTTGCCTTCATGGCGATAATTTCGCTGTGTTTCGACAGCATTCCAAAAGTCAGAAGAGAGGATAACAGAACAACGGCAGGCATCATCTGGGATATGATCATTGGAACTTTGAAGAAAAAATAGGAGATTATCTGGTAGAATGAGGCATTGTTGCTCAGTAACATCCTTATCCTCTCAAAAAAATCGATGATGAGGTAGAGGGATAGGAATGATGCAATCACAAGAAGGAATATCTTGATGAATTCTCTCGATATATACCGGTCAAGTATGGTCATGACAGACACTGTTCTGAGTTCTGGGTTCACTGTTCACGGTTGCAGGGGCAGGCATGTGTGCCTGCCCTGCAAATTAGGGCAATCACCTTAGGATTGCCTCTACAACTCCATTCATCTCTCCCCAATTTCTAATTTCCAATTTCAAGCCGTGAACGGCTACAATCTGAGAGGCCTTTCTCTAACAGCCATGGCAAACAGATAGACTCCAATAGCTCCCAGGATTAAATTTGGCGACCAGACTCCTATTATGGGGGAAAGCTTACCGGTCTCTGCCAGCGCTTCACCGCCAAGTTGCAGCATATAATATGTCAGCACAACCAGCAATCCAACTGTAAATCCCCTTGATTTACCTGTCCTGCTTTCCCTTATGCCGAGAGGAACACCTATGATTCCAAAGATTATACAGGAAAAGGGAATTGAGAGCTTTTTATTCAGCTCAATGGCCAGCTCCCTGATAGCGGTTTCTTTTAGACCTGATTTTTTGATTTTTTCAGCCAGCTCCCGGAAGGTCATCTCCTTTTCTTTCTTTTCCGTTGCTCTATTTTCCCCTGAGATAGCCGTTTTCAGATCGAGTTTTATATCATAAGTACTGAAATCCATTTTCTTGTAATTTTTCAGGTCACTGTCCACAGTGTGCGTGCTGCCGTTTTCAAGTCTCAAGATCACGCTCAGAGTTTTCGGATCGGATATTAGATAACCCTTTCGGGCGATGATTGTATTCGGCTCCTTTCCTGTCTGTGTGTCTGAAATAATAATTCCTTCCATAAAATTACCATGAACTGGTATCCTGTCCGCATAGAGAACAAGATCCTTAAAATCATCATTGAACACCTTTTCTTTTATGCTGATACTCGCCCTTTGCTTTGCTATATTAAAGAGAAGATCTCTTGTTGCATAATTGCTGTATGGAACCAGAAAAAATGTTATGGCAGCCGTCATTACAAAGGTGATCACAGAGGCGAAAGCTATAGGGGATAAAAGTTGGTATAAACTTACTCCCGACGCCTTAAGGATGGTTATCTCACTATCATCCGAAAGTCTTCCAAGACCGACAAGTATGGATATCAGAAACGCTATGGGTATGGTAAAGACCAGGAACGAGGGCATTAAAAAAAGAATGATTTTCGATATGTCGAGAAGACTTACCCCTTTATTCACCATGAGGTCCATTAACTGGAGGATTCTTCCTATCAGAAGAATAAAAGTAAACACAAAAAGGGTCATGAAGAACGGGAATGATATTTCCCTTAAGATATATCGATTTATAATTTTGAACATTTACGGCTGATCCGTTAAAAGGGATTGCTCTTAAGCTCAACTTTTTCTCTGCGCTCTCTGCGAGCTCTGCGGTGAACGCTTACGCAAAATGATCATATCCCACTTTCCCCCCCGGCGCAAGTGGGGTTCCATCGGGGCCGAGAACCGTGTGGGAATCAGAGGCAATAAATTCACCGATCAGCGTCAGGGGCAATTCCGCAAAGGGCCATTCTTTTCGCAACTGTCCTGCTTTCTCACGTGGCGCCGCTATGAGAAGTTCGTAGTCTTCCCCATCGGTCAGCGCCTCTTCGAGTGATGTCTCCAGCGTTCGGAGCGGTATCGCGGGAGTATCCAGCTTCAGACCGACCCCCGATGCGCGGCACATCCGGCCGGCATCAATGAGGAGACCATCGCTTGCGTCGATCATTGCCGACGCAAAACCGTGCTCAACCAGCCACCGGCCCTCACGGCAACGCGGCTTGAACGAAAGATGCCATCCCGTCACGAGCGAGCGCCCAAAGGAGCCGGTTACAAAGAGGCAATCACCCGGTTGCGCCCCGGAGCGGCGGCAGACCTGCGCCTCAGATACTTCTCCAAGGATGGTCAGACTTGCAACGGCGTCGGTCGGCGTTGCTGCCAGATCGCCT
>JAUWQS010000077.1 GCA_030610915.1 Pseudomonadota bacterium
CCGGATTATATTGAAATATATGATTTAAGAAGAGACGAGTGGGAAAGACTGAGCCAGGACAAAGAGCCGGAAGGGATCATGGCGCTGGTTAAGGCGCCTCATGTTGAAGACTTTCATTATGCGTTGGAGGGGAGCAAAGATCACCTTTTGCTGCTTTATGAGGTTAATAATCCGAATAATCTTGGCGCTGTTATTCGGGCGGCTCACTGGTTCGGCATCAAGACCATCATACTGAGCGCCAATTCAGTGGACTTTACCAGTCCCAAGGTGGTGCGCAGTTCCATGGGGAGTCTGTTTCACCTGACGATTATCCCCGACGTAGATTTTGCCGGGTTCCTGCCGGTGGTTAAAGAACATTATTTTTTAGTGGGAAGTGATGTAAGAGGAGGCATAGCGCCTCACAAATGTACGTTGAATACGGCGCTTTTGTTAGGCAGTGAAAGCCACGGTTTGCCGGAAGAGCTGGCGGATTTAACCGCTGAACAGTGGTGTGTGCCGGGTACCGGAGGGGCGGAGTCACTTAGCCTGCCTCATGCGGCAGCGATCATGATGTATGAAATAACGAGAAAGGGAGGTAAAGATGAAAATTACACTAATTTATGACAACACTCTTTTTAAAGAAGGGCTCCAGGCGGATTGGGGATTTGCCTGTCTAATAGAGGTTGAAAATGTCCTGCCGATTCTTTTTGACACCGGGGCGAACGGTTCTATTCTGTTGTCGAATATGAGAGACCTCTCTATAGATCCGGCGGCAATTCAAGAAGTTTTTATATCTCACAGCCACTGGGACCATATTGGCGGGCTTCCCGCTTTTCTTGAGGCGAATAAAGATGTCACTGTTTATATCCCGGCATCCTGTCCCCAACTTCCAGGCGCAAAGGATATCATCAGCGTGGGCGATCCGGTTCAAATCCATGAAAACATTTTCTCCACTGGAGAGCTCCGGGATATGGAACAGTCGATGGCAATAAAGACTGACAAGGGGATCGTTGTGATTGCGGGATGTTCCCATCCAGGCGTGGGAACTATCCTTGAGTCGGCATCGCGGTTCGGAAAGGTATATGCCATTATCGGCGGGCTGCACGGGTTTAGTGACTTTGATCTGCTCAAAGATATCGATCAGGTTTGTCCCACCCATTGTACACAACACATAGAGAAAATAAGATTGCTGTATCCGGAAAAATATATCGA
This sequence comes from Pseudomonadota bacterium, assembly GCA_030610915.1. The sequence continues at coordinate 1,192 of JAUWQS010000077.1, forward strand.
TGGCGGGGCAGGGAAGGTGATTGAGCTTTGATAAAGAATGAACATCGACAGTCTCGTAAAAAGCTCCGCTATGCCGACACGTCGGCATTATAATGGAAAGTAACTTGCGCTTTCAGTAAAATTATGCTTTTGGGCAAATGTCAAGTAATATGAGTTACTTACAACACATTTGCAAATTTAAGTTACTTGGAAGTCCACTATACTGACACGTCGGCATTATAGTGGAAAGTAACTTAAATTTGGTTGCATTCATTTCCTTATAGACAGGCGAGGACGCCTGTCTTACCCAGTAGTAGGTCGGGCGTCTCGCCCGACGGAGTAACTTTTTGAGTGCGATTTCGCGTAAGTTACTTGGAAGTCCACGCAATGTCATTCTGAGGAGCGAAGCGATCTTAGTTTTTGGTTTACAAGAATAGTTTCTCTGCGTCCTCTGCGCTCTCTGCGGTGAACGCTTACGTAAAATCTTTTGTAAAGGAGGATTTTAAATGAAGGTAAGCAGGGTAAGTGAGATGAGATCGCTGGATCGATATGCCATCGATGAACTCGGCATACCGGAAGAGATATTGATGGAAAATGCCGGCAATGCCTCATACTTTGTTATGTTAAAGGAGTTCGGCATAAAGGATAAAAAGTTCGTGATTATCTGCGGCATCGGAAACAACGGGGGTGACGGACTTGTTGTCGCAAGAAAAATTCATTCAAATGGGGGAGACGTAAAGGTCTTTATCCTTGGTGATGCGAATGAACTTAAAGGGGCTGCGAAGAAGAACTTCGATATTCTATCCAGTCTCCGGATAGAGAGCCGGCGGATTGAATCCATCGAATCGATAAAGAACGACGTTTCCCACTGCGACGCGATTGTCGATGCGATTTTCGGCACGGGCTTATCGAGGGATGTAAGCGGTCTCTACAGAGATGTTATCCTGTTGATCAACGGAAGAGGGAAAAAGGTTTTCAGTCTTGATATTCCTTCCGGAATTAATGGCGACACCGGAGAAATCATGGGGATTGCTGTAAAGGCGGACTATACTGTTACTTTCGGTCTTCCCAAGATAGGAAACATGCTTTTCCCTGGATATGAACATTGCGGGAAGCTGTATGTTTCATACATATCATTTCCTCCATCCCTATACGACAAGGATTCGATAAGGGTAGAGATTAACGATTACATCAAACTTCCCACAAAGGATATGAATGCCCATAAGGGAGATTTCGGTGAGGCGCTCTTTATTGCGGGGGCTTCGAGCTACTTCGGGGCGCCCTATTTTTCCGCCCTGTCATTTCTGAAGGCGGGGGGAGGGTATTCCCGCCTCGCTGCCCCCATATCGATGACACCATTTATCGCAAACAGGGGGAGTGAAATTGTCTTTATTCCTCAGAAAGAAACGGAGTCGGAAAGCATCTCTTTAAAGAATAAAGATGCATTAATTAAACTTTCCGAAAGAGTGGATATGGTGATAATTGGCCCCGGCTTGTCATTGGATGAAGAGACGCAACAGTTAACAAGGGAATTAGCTGTGGCGATTGAAAGGCCTCTCCTCATAGACGGTGACGGGATTACCGCCATCTCCAAAGATTTAGGGCTAATAAAGGAAAGAAGATATCCAACAATATTGACGCCTCATCTCGGTGAGATGTCTAAAATTACAAAGACGGGTGTAAGTGAGATAAATAAAAATAAGATTGATATCCTGCAGAGTGCTTCAAAGGAGTTGAATTCAATTATTGTCTTGAAAGGCGCTCACTCACTGATAGGCTATCCCGACGAGAGGGTTTATATTAACATGAGCGGAAACCCCGGTATGGCCACAGCGGGATCTGGTGATGTCCTGACGGGAACGATTGCCGCCATGTTCGGTCTTGGGTTGTCCCTTGAAGATGCGGTAAGAAAGGGTGTATTCATACATGGGTTCTCCGGTGATCTTGCGGCGGTAGATATAGGCGAAGATGGGATTACTGCTCAGAATATACTCGATTATCTGCCCCTTGCCGTTAAAACCGACCGGAAACTTGGTGAGACATTGAGGAATAGATATGAAGGTGTCTATATTATATAGTGCATGAACGAAAACCCTGAAATATGGTTTTTCACTTTTGTCTGGAAAATTCAAACTCGCTGAGATTGTTTTCTTTTTTAACTCAAAACTCGAAACCCAAAACTCAAAACAGCGCCAGAACAAGGTTTTCGTTCAGGCGCTAACCCTACAATCTTCTATTAATGATGTAATCGGAAATAGTTAGAAGAGAACTTTTGGGTTCGGAATCTTTGAAGGTTTCAAGAAAGCCTTTCCCCTCCTCAATATGTTCCCTTGCTTTATTGAGGGCGTAATTTATTCCCTTGTACTTTTTGATAAGGGATACAACTTCGGTAATGCCCTCCCTGTCAGGGTTTTTACTGTTTATGATTTTTCTGATCAAATTCTTGTCCCCGGGGGAACACTTTTTAAGTGTGTGGATGAGAGGCAGTGTAATCTTTCCCTCCCTGAGATCTGTGCCTGTGGCTTTACCAAACTCATCTTCCGCGGCGATGTAATCAAGGGTATCATCTGTTATCTGAAAGGCCATGCCGAGCCTCATGCCGAACCTCGTTAGCGCTTCGATTTTTGCTTCCGGTGCATCGGCAAGAATACCTCCGACTGCGCAGGTTGCCGAGATCAGGATGGCGGTCTTTTTCTCTATCACCGACAGGTATTCCCTTTCGGTGACACTTATGTCGCCAACCTTTGACAATTGGAAAACTTCGCCTTCGGACATTGCGGCCGCAGCGGCGGAAAGCAGCTTCATTATGGATAAATTTCCATAACCTGCCATCAAATGGTAAGATTTTGAATAGAAAAAGTCTCCCACAAGCACGCAGATGGAGTTCCCCCAGATATCATTTGCCGAGGCCTTGCCCCGTCTCGTTTTTGCATGGTCTACAACATCATCATGAAGGAGCGATGCGGTATGAATAAACTCAATAACTGCTGATAAAAGATGGCATTTCTCTCCCTTGTACCCGCAGAGATCTGACGAAATAAGCAGCAGAATGGGTCTTAATCTCTTTCCGCCACTTCCGATGAGATGGTTAAAGACTTCCGGAATAAGGGGCACTTCCGAATAGAGATACCTTTCCATCAGTTCTTCCACACACTTCAGATCATCCGAATAGAGATCTATTACATTCTCTAATTGCATATTTTATATTCTCCGTTTTGTATCTGTTCACCGCAGAGGCGCAGAGACCGCAGAGATGACAAAAGAGTTAAACAAGATTACAGAAGCAGTCATCAAAGCAGCAAGCGAATCAACTTTACCTCCTGGCTTACAAAAATAGTTTTTCTCTGCGTTCTTTGCGTCTCTGCGGTGAACGCTTACTCCGTTTCCTGTGCAAAGAGATCGTATACATCTGCTGAGATAATCCGGCAGGTTATAATATCACCGATTTCAGCATCACTTGCCTTGACATAAGTCACGCCGTCCACATCCGGCGCCTGAGCCCTGATTCTCCCGACAAGAGGAAATCCTTTGAGGTCACTCCTGCCTTCTATCAACACTTCATGCTGTTCCCCTGTCAGGGATCGATTTATTTCACGGGAGATTATCGACTGTTCCTCCATCAGGATATCTCTTCTTCGTTCCTTTTCGTCTTCGGGAACATGAGATGGAAAAACGTCCGCCGCTGTCCCTTCTTCTCTTGAATAGGTGAACACCCCGAGGTTTTCGAATCTTGTTTCCTTTATGAAATTCAAAAGGGTATCAAATTTTTCACAGGTCTCTCCCGGAAATCCCACGATGAGGGAAGTCCTCAGTGTTACAGACGGTATGATCTCCCTTATCTCGGCTATTTTCTTTCTGATGAGGGCGCTCCCACCTTTTCTGTTCATGGCCTTCAGAATATCGTCATCGATATGCTGTACAGGGATGTCGATATAGTTGCATATCTTTTCCTCATCGGAGACAGCCTGGAGGATATTTCCGGCAAGATATGCAGGGTATGTGTAGAGGAGCCTGATCCACCTGACACCTCTTATTGAGCTCATCTCCTTCAACAAGGTGCACAAGTCGGGTTTTCCCTTTAAATCGATGCCATAGGATGTTGTGTCCTGGGCGGTAATTATTATCTCTTTTATCCCGGCCTTTGCAAGCATCTCCGCTTCTATCAGTATATCATTTACTTCTCTGCTCCTGAATTTTCCTCTGACGCAGGGTATCACACAGTAAGAGCAACAATTGGAACATCCCTCCGCAATCTTCAGGTAGGCGCTGCAGCCGGATGTATCAAGAAGACGAGAATAGGTGGAGTCCATGAGAAAGGAGGGATCGCCTATGAAGGCTCTGGTATCGGCAGGATTCTCATTTTTCAGGCTGTTGACAAAATCGGCAATTTTCGGAATTTCACCGGTTCCAAGAAAGAGATCGACCTCGGGCATCTCTCTTGCGAGGGAGCCTCCATATCTCTGGGGAAGGCAGCCGGTAACAATCAGGCGCTTGCATTTCCCGCGCTTTTTCAACTCCGCCATCCGGAGAATTTCATCGATAGATTCCTCTTTTGCCGGAAGGATGAAGGCGCAGGTATTGATCATAATTATGTCCGCATCTTCAGGATCAGAGGTGATATCGAAGCCGCTTCTTATCAAAATGGATGCCATTACTTCAGAATCAACCATGTTTTTGGAACATCCGAGGCTTATGATATGTATCTTGTCAGGGTTCACGGTTCACGGTTCAAGGTTCAAGGTTCAAGGTTCAGGGTTGGAGGTGAACCTATGTGCCTTGTTCCCACGGCTTCCGCATGGGAACGAGTCGATATTAAAAGATGAACGTCCAACATCGAACTTATTAATGCAAATATTAAAGTAACTACTCACGTAGTCAGGCTGAAGCTATTTAGACTGAAGGGGCCGGAAGAGTGCGATTGCGGCGCTTTGGCGGAGAAACAGCAGGTTCTTGTACCAAACATGGCTTCAAAATTCGCAGTATCCTCGCTTTCCCCTAACAGTTTTCAGCCTACAGCCTATCCACCTGAGTAGTTACATATTAAATACTAAAATGAAAAACGTAAAATGAAAAAACACCCTGCATTTCTCATTTTAGTATTTGCATTTTAGTATTCTCATTTCTCATTGTTCGATGTTCATTCCTTCAGCCTTCAGCCTTCAGCCTATCTCTTGCTATCGAGGCAGCTTCCCTGCCAGGATCTTTCTTGGTTTGGAGCCATCTGAAGGGCCGACGACATCTTCAGCCTCCATTCTTTCAATAATGCGCGCCGCCCTATTATATCCTATCTTCATGTACCGCTGCACCAGAGAAATAGAGGCCTGCCCTAAATCGGTGACGAGTTCAACCGCCTCATCATACTTCTCGTCAAGATCTTCATCACTCTTTTTATCTTTTGACGTCTCCGGCTTGTACTGCAATATCGATTCATCGTAGGACGGTCTTCCCTGTTTCTCTATAAAATCGACTATTCTTTCAATTTCCTGATCGGACACATAGGCGCCATGGATTCGCTCGATCTTTGTTGTGCCGGGCGGCATGAAGAGCATATCACCCGCCCCTAAAAGATTCTCAGCGCCTAACTGGTCGAGTATCGTCCTCGAATCTACTTTTGATGAGACCTGAAAAGAGATCCGGGTGGGGAAGTTTGCCTTGATGATTCCCGTAATAACATCGACCGATGGTCTCTGTGTTGCCAGGATAAGATGGATTCCGGCGGCTCTTGCCATCTGTGCCAGACGGGTAAGAGATTCCTCCACATCCCTTTGAGCCACCATCATAAGATCGGCAAGTTCGTCGATAACTATGACGATATATGGGAGTTTTGCGGGTGGGTCAATATTCTCGTTTTGATCATTAGCCTCACCACCGCCGGGTTTCTGTTTTTTTGAGGTGAGATGAAGCGGATCTTTTTCCACCAGCTTGTTGTATCTCTCGATATTTTTAGCTCCGGCCTCTCCTATCAGCGCATATCTCCGTTCCATCTCTTCAACCGCCCACCTGAGCACGGAAGAGGCCTTTTTGGGATTTACCACCACCGGATGGATGAGGTGCGGTATGCCCTCATAACCGGAGAGTTCCAATCTCTTGGGATCTATCATAAGAAATTTTATTTCATCCGGC
>JAUWQS010000041.1 GCA_030610915.1 Pseudomonadota bacterium
AACCATCTTTCCAATATTGTAAAAATAAACATCGCAGGACTCCGCGATAGCCCGGTGCAAACTGATTTCACCATGACCACCTTTCTTCCAACACCTGAATGTCCTGTTGCCCAACTTATACGATCCATCACAAAAAAACGATGTCTCGGGCGTTATCAGACCTTCTTCAAGCGCCGCCGCAGCCACTATCAACTTGTATGTGGAAGCTGGGAGATACTGCCCGGAAATAGCCCTGTTTCTCATTGGATGCAAGGGATTGTTTAAAAGTTTTTCCCAGTTATTTAGAGATATCCCCCTGTTGAACTGATTTGGATTAAAAGCCGGACTGCTCACCATTGCCATCACCGAACCATCACGAGGATTCATCACTATGACTGAACCTGCCTTTCCCTCAAGGGCATCCCAGGCAATATTCTGCAGATAAGAATCAATTGTAAGAACAACATTGCAGCCGGGGACAGGATCAACCTTCTCCATAACCCTCAATTCTCGACCGACAACGTCCACTTCAACCTGCTTTCCACCCCTCTGGCCTTTGATATACCTATCCAGATATTTTTCGATCCCCTGCTTTCCCACCATATCGCCGGACTTATAGCTGCCGGAAGTATCACTCGCCAGATTATCACTGCTAATCTCGCCAACATAACCGAGGATATGGGCCATTATATCTCCAAAAATATATTTTCTGACGGGCATTACATCAACAGCCACGCCCGGCAAATACAGAGAGTTAGTCTCAATCAGGGAAAGTTTCTCCCTGCTTATGTTTCTCTCAAGTTTAATCGGCACGAACGGTTTTCTTGTTTTCCTATGGACAACATCTCCACCGGAAAACTCAAGGAGTTTTTGTGCATACAAACCCTTTATCCTTCCCACCACACTATCGACATCCTTAGCATCCTCCGGAATAATTGAGACATCGAAGGAAGCCTGATTGCCAACCAGAATATCACCTTTAATATCATAAATCCGGCCCCTTAAAGGTTTGATCTCACGAAGGCAAATCCTGTTGTTTTCAGATCTTTGTCTGAAGACATCTCCCCTTATAACCTGGAGGTACCACATCCTGACGATTAAAACAGATAGCGCTATCGATATAACCCATAAAAAAAACCTGAACCTGTTCCTGAGATCGGCCGGATTATGTCCTGTTAATCTGTCTTGTCTCCCCGCCATTCAACAAAACCTCGAACCTACTGAATATGGTAAAAAGCGCCGGACTGAGAACGCCGGTCACCAATGCCTGAGGCAAAAATACCCGCAAGACATCATGAAACATATCGACCCCAAGGAAAAACTTATAAATTAAGATGGTCGCAATCCCCTCTGAAAAAGCACATGTAAACGTGAAACCCATTATGAAGGTCAGACCTTCCATATAAACTCTCAGAGAAACAACCCTGGAAAGAAAAAAAATCGCCACATAAATAAATGTAAAAAGACCGGGTATCGAACCGGTTACACAATCAAGAAAAAACCCGAGGATAAAGGACATAACGCCACCTTTTATGATATCTAAGTAAAAGCCGGCATACACAACCAATACCAAAGATATTTCAAGTCCTATCTTGCCCATAAAAAAGAGGTCAAGAACAGTCGTCTGAAAAACGATCAGCAGCAAGGAAAATACCGGCAGGAAAATATAATAGACCATCTTGGCATCCTTCATGAAAAATCAAAGGTAGTTTAAGCCTTGTTTATTTTGTACCTTGCCAGTGAAATTTGAAGTTGGAAATTGGGAAAAACAGAAGTATGTAAATGCATTATCTAATTTCTAATTTCAAGTTTGATGAACTCGTAAAAAATCGGATTTCGTTAATGTGTCATTTCGACCAACGGGAGAAATCCTATTTTTTCAATAGGTTGCAGAATAAAGATTTCTCGTTTCACTCGAAATGACAGGCCAGAGGGACTTTTTACGAAGGCATCAAGTTTCGGCATCCTGAATTAGGCAAAAAATACATACCTTTTTAAAAAAGTGTGAGCTGGTAACTATGAGGATGCTGTCATCTTTTATCTTTCTCGTCTGATAATATCACAAGCGCCTCTTCAAGCCTTGATGAATCAACAGCCGGAGACACTAAAATTTCCTGGAATAAACCAAACTTTTTCTTTTGTACTTTTTTGACAACACCGAGAAGCAACCCCTTGGGGAAAACGCCTGCCAGCCCCGAAGAAATTACATTATCTCCAACCCTAACATCCTCCGAGCGCTGAACGTATTTTAGGATACATCCATCACCCCCACGTCCCTGCAGCACACCTTGCGCTCTGCTTCTCTGAATAAGGGCATCGATATTACTATTATTATCTATCAAAAGAAGTACCCTTGACACATTCCATGAAGCTTCTACTATCCTGCCTATAATGCCTTCACTGGTCAGGACTGGAAATCCCTCTTTTACACCATCTGCAGTTCCTCTGTTAATCAATATCATCTTAAACACAGATGAGCGACTTCCGCCTATAATCTCTGCAATAACCGTGGGATAATTGATATTTTCCTTCAGATTGAGAAGTTTCTTTAAGCGCATTCCCTCCAGATACATCTCTCTGTATTGGTTAGTCTCACCCCTCAATGAGACAATCTCTCCCCTGAGCTTTTTGTTCTCCTCCTCCAGACCCACGAAAAAGATGTATCTCCTCCATACGCCGCTTATACCATCCATTGATGAATTAATAATATTTCCCAGAGGCGCCGCTGCTTCCAAAACCAGTCTCCTGATAAAACCTGTCCCGCCTAACTGCTTTAAATTAAAAGAAAGTATTATAATGGAGATGATTATAAGGATGGATGCTATGATAATTGTCTGGTATTTCCCGGGAGACGACATCTTTCACATGTTAAAAGCTATCAACCGTAAACCGTGAACCGTGAACCATTGCTTGGTTCCGGCTTGTCTATGTTAGGTTGTTTTTCCTTCAGCCTTCAGCCTAAACAACCTGAGCAGTTACTAATATTGAACCGCAACCTCTTTCAGCAGATCCAGCTCATCCAGAACCATGCCGGCTCCTCTTGCAACCGTGGAGAGAGGATCATCCGCTATTGTTATGGGAAGACCTGTCTCTTCCTTAAGAAGAACGTCTATCTTTTTCAAAAGCGCCCCGCCGCCGGTTAATACAATACCTCTATCAACAATATCGCCCGCCAATTCCGGAGGAGCATTTTCCAGGGCGTCTTTTACGGTATCAACAATAACACTCACCTGTTCCATTATGGCCTCTCTTACCTCTTCCGAATCGATCTCTACAATCTTCGGGATACCCGATATCAGGTCCCTCCCCTTTACTTCAACCGTCATCAATTCATCCCCGGGATATGCGCAACCTATGGTGGTTTTTATAACCTCTCCCGTCCTCTCTCCAATCAGAAGGCTATATTTCCTTTTCATTGTCCGCACTATTGCTTCATCCATCTTATTACCTGCAACGCGCACAGACTTTGAGTAGACAATCCCTGACAGCGATATAACCGCAACCTCAGTTGTCCCCCCGCCAATATCCACAATCATGGAGCCTACCGGTTCTGTTATCGGCAGGCCGGCGCCTATCGCTGCCGCCATCGGTTCCTCAATAAGATAAACCTCTCTTGCTCCGGCCGACTCCGCAGTCTCTTTAACAGCCCTCCTTTCAACCTGTGTAATACCGGAGGGTATGGATATAATAATCCTCGGACGTACCCAGGTCTTGCGATTATGCACGCGCAGGATAAAATGACGTATCATCGCTTCCGTTATATCAAAATCTGCAATGACACCCTCTCTCATTGGTCTTATTGCCACAATATTTCCAGGTGTTCTGCCCAACATCCGTTTGGCTTCCCCACCGACGGCCAGCACTTTTTTCATCCCTCCCGAATCCCTGTGAATGGCAACCACCGAGGGCTCGCTTAACACTATTCCTTTCCCCTTCACATAAACAAGGGTATTTGCCGTTCCCAGATCCATTGCAAGATCATTGGAAAACTTTCCCAAAACAAAATCGAACAACAATATCTTCCCTCCTGACTTTATTATAATTATCTATATGCTCCATACAGCATTTGATTGACTCATTCAATCCTTTTTTCTAAAAGATTATTGCATTTTATTAGCGAGTATACTATTAATTAGAGCCGGACCGCAATTGAGAAAACTCCCTAAAAACGGATATCAAGGAGAAACTTCATGCTTCAATTAATGAGAAAACATGCCAAAAGCTGGCTTATAAAAATAATATTAGGTATTATTATAATTGTCTTCATCTTTTATTTCGGTTCCATCAGGGGGAAAAGACAAGCCGAATCTATAGCCATAATAGACAACCAAAGTATTTCTTATGACAACTTTCGGGACGAATATCAAGGTCTCATTAACCTCTACCGTCAGCGGTTTGGAAATAATCTTACAGACGATGTCTTGAAGAAATTGAACCTGAAACAGCAGGCGCTGGATAACCTGATTAACAGGGCCATCACCATTCGGAAGGCTGATGAACTCAAACTGTCTGTTGATGACAGTGAAATCAGGGATTATATACGTTCACATCCGGCTTTCCAAAAAAACGGCGCTTTTGACGATCAGATATACCAACGGACACTCCGCTACTATAAGATGAGTCCGGAAGACTTTGAAACTTCACAAAAAATGGCGCTGAAGATCGCAAAATTAGAGGGGCTTATAACGAAATCCGTAAAGGTCTCTGAAAAAGAGATATATGATATTTACAGAATTCAAAATGAAAAAATAAACTTGGAATTCATCAAGATTGCCGCCTGCGGTTTTAAATCCAAGGTCAAACCAACCGACGTCGACCTGAGAAAACATTTTGAAGAAGGTCACGAGCATTTCCGCATTCCGGAAAAGGCGCAGATTAAATACATTGAGTTTACGGGGATGGATTTTGCAAAATCCGTCAAGGTTTCAGAAAATGACGTGACTGACTATTACAATCTTCATAAGAACAAATATACAAAACGGGGAGAGGAGGCGCTCCCACTGTCCGAGGCAAGAGACAAGATAACTACCGAAATAAAGTGGACAAAGGGGATGAGGACAGCCTTACGCGAGGCACAAAAGGCACACGACACAATCTACCAGGAAGAAAACTTTGAAGATTATGCATCGATAAACGGGCTGAAGATAAACATCACAGGATTTTTTGCAAGGGCCAATCCTCCCGGGGAACTCAGTCACATCGATGACATTGCCCAAGACGTCTTCGGACTGCGCACGGGAGAGATAAGCCCCGTCCTGTCAACTTCGAAAGGATTTTATGTAATAAAGGCGGTTTCCACGAGACCATCTTATATACCGAAATTTGAGGAAGCAAAAAAAGATATCGAAAAAAACTTTATCGACAAAGAATCTCGTATCCTGTGCAGAAAAGAGGCCGAGATGATTCTTCATCGCCTTAAAAGTGGTGAAGAGATCGGCAGCTTCTCTCGTAAGGGGGAATTTGAAATTTCCGAGACGGGACTCTTTATTCCAAATCCCAACATACCAAAGATCGGTTTCTCAAGAGAGCTTGAAGAATCTCTCTTCCAGATATCGAAAAAAAGACCGTATCCTGACAATGTATTTTATGTGAACAGAAATTTTGTGATTATAAAACTCAAAGAGAAAGGAAAGCTGGACGATAAAGACTTTGAGGCAAAAAAAGCCAACCTTAAAAATATTCTATTAAAAATAAAAGGTGACGAATGCTTCCGGTCGTGGATAGAGGGAATCAGAATATCCATGATAAAAGAAGGAAAGCTAAAGATAACTACCCAGGCAGATAGGCTGTAGGGAATGAAAATATTAAAATGAAAAATGAGATGGCGGCCGGGTGGCATGGACAAACCATGTGCCGGACTTTGATCCGGTATTGTTTGTCCGTGCGTAACTACTCAGGCTGTTGGCGCTCCGCAAGAAATGCTCTCTGGGTGTCTTTTACTTTAGTCCCTTAGTCGTGAAATTCGTGCAAAAATGGCAAAAGAATTCGCTACATCCACGAATTACACGAATTTACACAAAATTTAAAAATACGTTTTGTTTGTTTATTCGTGAAATTCGTGGATAGGTTTTTAGCTTTTCCGGCTTGTCCAGGTTAGGCGCTAACAACCTTCAGCCTTCTTATATGAACACATATAGTAAATTACTCAAAGAAGGTTTCCTGTCAGGCATCATGAAGGGGTGGGGCGGCTTTATCTGGATGTTAAAGATTGTGGTCCCAGTCTCTCTTTTTACCGCTTTTCTGGCGTGGAGCGGCTTGATTAACAGAATCGATTTTCTCATCCAGCCCGCTATGAGCCTGTTCAACCTGCCGGCCATGGCCGCTCTGCCTCTAATGATCGGCATGCTCTCCAACCTGTATGGCGCTATAGCAGCAATGGCCGTGCTGCCTTTAACTAAAGAACAGATGACCCTGATCGCTCTTTTCCTTCTGATTGCCCACAACCTGATTCAAGAGGGTATTATTCAGGCCAGATCAAAGATTCATCCTGTAAAGGCCACTCTTTTCCGTCTTGTAACGGCCACAATCGCAGTGGTTTTAGTATCGCCTTTTTTTGACACTCCGACATCAACTTCATTAGCTGTAGAAATATCCTCACCAGTCTCACAACCATTCATTGAAATGTTAAAAAGCTGGGGTATTACCACATTTTACCTCAGTATCAAGATATTTGTGATTATCATGAGTATATTGACACTGCTTGAAATAGTCAGGACCATGGGCTGGATCAACCATATTGTAAAACTGCTCGCACCTGTTCTGAAGATACTTGGTCTGAGACCAAATGTCGGTATTTTATGGGTTACTGCCGCCCTATTTGGCATCGCTTCAGGGGGGGCGGTGATCGTTGAAGAGATCAAAGAAGGAAACCTGACAGAGGAAGAACTGGAGGAGCTGCACCTTTCCATCGGCATCAACCATGCCATGATCGAAGACCCTTCAATCTTTTTGTCTCTGGGATTGAGCGCATTCTGGCTCTGGGTTCCCCGACTCGCTATGGCAATAATTGCCGTTCGCCTGTTAGGTTTGTGGCGACTGTTTAGAAAAAGATGCCACCTGTAAGATTAATGACTTCTCAATAAAGTCGAGTAAAATCAAAAACTGTAGTGGTTCGATTTATCGTAAGCATTCACGGAATGTTGAAATTAGAAATTGAGCTGATACTGGCATATCTCAGAGGAGTTCAACTGTGAGCTTTGATCATCTCGGTCAAACCCTTTGCGTCCCTGTTATTTACCAGATTTTTTATTTCCGATAAGGTTTTCTCATACATATCAAGAACATTATTGATATCAGGATTCAAGGTAATTATTTCAGCATAGAGACCGGGATTGCTCCCGAAAACTTTTTTCAGGATATCGATCTTGGCATTGAAAACAGGGGTGGCAAAATCCTTTAGCTCCGAAAGATCTGTCCCCGCTTTACTTAGAACCACTCCCATGGTAATAGTGTTCAGGTGATTCAACCCCTGAACAATCGCCATCATCCTGTCATGCTTCTCCGGTGTTGTCTCAACTATATGAGCTCCCCCCCCTTCCAGTACCCTCTTAAGACGGCCAATCCATTTCTCCGCCCTGGCGGGGCAGATGACCACATTACGTCCGGCGATTGTATCGACACCGGGACCGAAGAGGGGGTGCATCCCTATTACTTCCGATATAGAATATTTCAACATGGATCTTACCGGCTCCACCTTCAGGGAGGTCATATCCATTAAGAGTGTTCCCTTTCTCATGTGGGGACCGACCTTTTCGATTATCTCACATGTTGCCCCGATCGGCACACTGACGATGACGACATCGCATTCCCTTGCCAGAGTTGGAATATCCATGCCCGTTTTTCTTCCCGATACATGAACGGTACATCCTTCCTTTCTGAAAAAGTCCGCAAACCACCTTCCAATACCGCCTGTGCCGCCGATGATCCCTATCTCAAAATTTTCCATATGTAAACGATCCTCAGAATATATTAAATATCAAAATGAGAAATGAGAAATTTTCATTTTAATATTTAGTACTTGAATGGGGTTTTCCTTCAGTCTTCAGTCTTCAGCCTAAATATCTTATCAGTCTGACAGGTATTGGGCGATGGAGGGGATGCCGTCCCTTCTGGGGGTTTGGTTCCACTTGGCGATCAGATAATATTTTTCCTCTTCCATGCCGCGGCATTCAATTTCCAAAAATTCCTCAGCCTCTTTTGTCCCCATCTCTTTTGTCTCGTTCACATAGTCGAGGGTTCTGATATAATAGATTGGAATAAGAGAGCTTATCAGTTCAGATCTCTCCACCAATTCATCCCGGAAGGCCACTATATAATCAAAAAGTATCCTGGCCCACAGATCGGCTGGGACCCTGATTTGCGGGGCGGCCATTCCTTTCAGCCTCAAGATGTCTTCCAGGTTGAGTGGGGCAATGACCTTTTCCCAGACACCGCCGTATTTTTCCATCCCTTTTACAAAACTTTCCCTGAGATTCTCTGTGTTGACATGCACGGTCGGAGGCTCCTCTTTAACCCCAAGGCCGAAGCCGAAGATACTTGTCGGCATGCTATCCGAGGTATCTTTCCACAGGTACTCAAAATCAACGATTAAATGGAAGATAGTGCTGACCACCTGATGGAACATATCGCCGAGATGGGCGCCCGGGTCTTTTGCCCGGTGCGATTTGGGAGCGCCTAAAAAGGCCTGACAGACTTTGAATCCACGGGCGATGGCGGTGGTGGTCATCCAGATATCGATCCCGAATTCCGAAACATTATCGTTCCAGGTCTTTTCCGTGAGGTAGGCCCTGGCCAACCTCCCTGAGAAGGAGAAATCACCGGCAATGGGCTGCCTTGTCCGAAGTCCGTAAAGCGCCCTCGTCAAAGGATAGGCGATATTGTTGGTGATGGTTCCGTCGTACTTATGGCGAACATAGATGGGAATGACATAATCATGGCCGAGGTAGATCGGCTCTAAAAGATACTGAATCCACTGGGGTGTGATGCTTTTCAGATCCGCGTCAACCATGACAATGGCGCGGGCGCCAAGCTCCACACCCGCCTCAAACAGGTTCCTGATATTTTTGCCCTTTCCTTTAGCGCCCTCAGGGGTGGATATGTAAAGTTTGGGTGTCCTGGTTTTTGTTCCCAGAAAGGCCTTTTTGGTGTTGTCGGGCGAATGGTTGTCGACATTGATGATGACTGAATCCTTTCGTCTGAAAAACCTCGACAGGCCCTCATCAACCATGGATACCACGAATCCGATAGAATCCGCTTCCCTGTAAGAGGGGATGCCGACGACGATCTCCGCCTTTTTGATCTTATCCGGGTTTTCAATAATTCTGGACATGTTAGACCTCCATAGTATCGCCTGAAGGCGATGGAATCAGTAAACGTTCACCGCAGAACTCGCGGAGAAAATATTCCTCTAAGCCAAGAGTTAGAGTCGTTTCGCTCTAATTTTAAGTTTTTCCTTTCAGAAGATGAAATCATGTCATTCCCCTCAGCAATTTCCGGTTAGGCGCTACTTACGAAGCCGTCAAATTTCTATTTTCTAATCTCCCCGATCGCTTACGCTTCGGACATAGCGGAGATTATAAGCGCTAATTGATCTGTACGATTTTTCCCTCCTCTGCCATCAGAACGAAGAGAGAACTTTTTGCCTCTCCTGTTTCTGAGAAGGAGGTCTTTCCCGTAATTCCCGGATAGTCTTTTAACTTAAAAAGACCGTCTTTCA
>JAUWQS010000351.1 GCA_030610915.1 Pseudomonadota bacterium
GCATATCCAGAGATGAAAACATTCCTTGATGAAATAAAGGGCGACGGTCCCGGTGGACCTCACGTTATTTCTGATGATTCTTTCATGTGGTGGTTGTTCTATGGAAGCGATTGTATCTATTAAGCCCGTTCTGGCAGTTGCCGTTTCTCTTTTCGGCACACTTTTAATTATTGTCTCCGGCAAGAAACCGAATCTAAGAGAGTTCTGGACATTTGTAATTGCTTTTTTAAAATTGGGGATAATTGTCTCAATGATACCCGCAGTGCTGGGTGGGCAAAAGATAGTCTATAATCTTATCGATGTTCTTCCCGGTGTTGGAATTGCCTTCAGGGTAGATTCTCTCGGACTTCTCTTTGCGCTGGTATCTTCAACGCTGTGGATAGTAACATCTGTATACTCCATCGGCTACATGCGCCCCCTTAAAGAACATTCTCAAACGCGATACTTCACCTTCTTTGCACTGGCCCTTTCTTCCGCCATCGGGGTTGCCTTTTCCGCCAATCTCCTCACGCTCTATCTGTTTTATGAGATGTTATCATTGTCCACATACTCACTGGTCACGCATCATCAGGATAAAGACGCCCGTTCTGCCGGCAGGAAGTACCTGACCTATCTTATGGGTACATCCATAGCCTTTCTGCTTCCGGCGATCATATTGACTTATAATCTTACGGGAACCCTGGATTTTGCGGACAAAGGAATATTGTCCGGAGCCGCCGGGAGCACGATGCTCACAGTTATGTTTATTCTCTTCATCGCCGGCGTAGGCAAGGCGGCCATTATGCCCCTACACTCATGGCTGCCATCCGCGATGGTGGCCCCGACACCCGTCAGCGCCCTGCTGCATGCCGTTGCCGTCGTGAAGGTCGGTGTGTTTTCGGTGCTGAGGATCTGTTTTCATGTCTATGGCATAGACTTAATGCATGACCTGTCCCTGGATGCCTTTCTTATCTACTTTGTATCAATTACCATTATCGTGGGATCACTCTTTGCCCTGAAACAGGATGACCTGAAGGCAAGATTGGCCTACTCGACGGTAAGTCAGTTATCTTACATTGTTCTGGCTGGGGGACTTATGAGTGTCTTAGGTATGACAGGAGGAACGCTCCATATAGCCATGCATGCCTTTGGAAAGATCACACTCTTCTTTTGCGCCGGCGCTATCATTGTCAACACGGGAATAAAAAAGATCAGTGAAATGAGAGGAATAGGGAAGATGATGCCGGTAACCATGGCAGCCTTCTTCTTCGGCTCTTTGAGTGTCATCGGTCTTCCGCCTTTCGGCGGATTCTGGAGCAAGTGGTATCTGGCCCTGGGCTGCATTGATGCGCATCAGATACCGATACTGGTGGTTTTACTAACCAGCTCACTGTTAAATGCCGCATACTTCCTGCCGATAACGTACAATGCCTTTTTCGCACAGGGCACTAATTTCGACAACTATGACGGGACAACGAAGATACGGGAGGCGCCTATTTTAGCGGTGGCGCCTCTTGTATTTACCGCCTTTGTCTCTTTTGTTTTATTTATCCGGCCGGGGGTTTTTCTTGAGCTGGCAAGGATGACGGCAAGGGCTGTGATGGGAGGGTAAGTAATGATGGAAGAAAAAAAGGCTGAAGAGAAGATGGAACTTTCACATGAACCTGTGCCGGGATACAAGAAGATATTTCATGTTGTTGTTTTGCTGAGCGTTATATATCTTGGCATCATTTTCTGGAAAAGTTTTTTCTGATGGAGGTTGAACTCAAATGAAAAGAGAATTGAAGATTTTCGATAAGCACAAGAATGTGCAAAGATTTTTATATTCTTTTTATATCGCGCTGTTAGTACTTCTGATTATCGATTTGTTTATTCACAAACATGCCGGTTTCCCATGGGAAGGCGCACCCGAGTTTTATGCGGTCTATGGATTTATCGCTTGCGTTTCTCTAATATTTATAGCGAAGCTGCTTCGCAAAATTGTTCGAAGAAATGAGGATTATTATGATAAATAGTGTTCCCCCAGCGGCGATATTTATCATTGGAGCATTATTTATCCCCTTTTTGAAAGGACGGATAAAATCGGCATTTATGCTGTTTCTTCCTGTTCTTGTCTTTATAAACCTTATCCATCTGACCGCAGGCACACATTGGGTTATTCCATTCCTGAATTACAGCATCATCTTCGGCAGGGTTGACACGCTCAGCATGGTCTTTGGATATATATTCACCCTCGTATCATTTATAGGGATCATTTATGCCATCCATGTAAAAGATGATATACAGCATGTAACAGCTTTTCTTTATGCCGGAAGCGCCCTGGGAGTTACCTTTGCGGGTGACTTCATCTCTCTTTATATTTTCTGGGAACTGCTGGCTATCTCCTCTGTATTTCTTGTATGGTCCAGGAGGACTCAAAAAGCTCTTGACGCCGGCTACAGATATATCCTTGTTCATATAGTTGGAGGGCTTGTGCTCCTTGCAGGCATACTTATACATGTCAGCAATACAGGTACCATCGAGTTTGATTATATCGGGCTAAATGGATTGGCAACGTGGCTCATATTAATAGGATTTGCCTTGAATGCCGCAATTTTTCCCTTACATCCGTGGCTGACAGATGCCTATCCCGAGGCAACGGTAACCGGTGCAGTATTTATGAGCGCCTTTACAACAAAGAGTGCGGTTTATATCCTGGCAAGAACATTTCCCGGCACTGAGCTGTTGATCTGGCTTGGGGCATTTATGACAGCTTTTCCCATATTTTATGCCGTAATTGCGAATGATATAAGACGGGTACTTGCTTACAGTCTCATCAACCAGGTTGGTTTCATGGTGTGCGGTATAGGAATAGGCACACAGATGGCTATAAATGGCGCTGTTTCTCATGCCTTTTGCCATATCATTTACAAAGCCCTCCTTTTCATGTCCGCGGGCTCAGTACTCTACATGACCGGTAAG
>JAUWQS010000519.1 GCA_030610915.1 Pseudomonadota bacterium
GGAGCAGAGACATCTGAGGGAGGTCGACTGCCGGTAGGTATGGAAATTGGGATGGGTGTGAAACCGGTCGCTGTTCAGAAGATATTTACGCAGGGTGATTATCAGCATACAGGGAATCAATTTGACTGGGCTATCGAGGGAGACGGTTTTTTTCGGCTTGATAGTGATGGGCATACCGTTTACACAAGAGCGGGAAGTTTCAAGATTGATAAGGATGGTATTTTATGCAATTCTGAAGGCCTCAAATTGATTCCTGAGGTAACTGTTTCTGAGGAGGCGGTAGCTTTTACCATCGATAGCGGCGGCACATGGACGGCAACGGATGGAGAGGGAAAGACTATAGATAGCGGCAGGATAGAACTTGCCAAATTTCTAAATCCGGCTGGACTTACAAGCCTTGGAAGAAATCTTTATGCAGTTACCGATGCCTCCGGTGACGAGATTACCGGAAGCCCGGGAGATGGAGGATTTGGCACCATATCCCAGCATTTTTTAGAGATGTCGAATGTGAATGTCATAGATGAGATGGTCAAGATGATCGTAGGACAGAGAGCTTACGAGATCAACTCCAAGGCAATCCAGACGGCGGACGCAATGATGCAGATGGTCAATAACCTCAAGAGGTAGGATAAATGCTTAGGTTCAACGGTTCACGGGTTCAAGGTTGATTGTTTTTCAACCACTGAGCAGTGATGCACTCGTAAAAAGCTCCGCTATGCCGACACGTCGGCATTATAATAGGAAGAAAATCCAACCCTTTGTTAAAATTGGCACAATTAGCGTAATGTCATATAATAACAATATGTTATAGCATTTTTATCAAGATGACTTCCTTGGAAGTCGTCACTCCGGTGAAAACCGGAGTTCAGATGGTCTGCAACTGCTTGAAAATACTGGATTCCGGCTTTCGCCGGAATGACGGGGGATGGGGTTTTTCGACTTTTTGCGAGACCATCAACAGTGAGCCCTTGAACCGTGAACCCTTGAACCTGAGTAGTTACGTTCATCTGTTATAAGGAAGGTAAGATTATGTGGATGAAAAGACTTAGAATCTTGTTTGTGCTTGCATGCATTGCTTCTTTGTCCTTTTTTTGCAGTTCCCTGTATGCCGCTCCCGCAAAGGTAATAAAGGGAGATAAGATAAGGGCGATTGTCAAGAGTTATATTGAAAGAAACATGCCCTGGCCAAAGGATGCTGTGAGAGTGGAATTTCCTGTTCCAGTGACCGGTTTACGCCTTTCAGGGAAGAAAATTACTTATCGGATCGAGAAGAGAAGGGATGAGGATTTTATAGGCGATTCGTTTTTCAAGGTGCGTTTTTTTGATAATGGTGTATTTTTAGAGGAGAAGACAGTTCGTGTAAGGTTGGAAGTATCGATGAATATTGTGGTCAGCGTAAAGTCTCTGCCGCGAAATACCAGGATTGGCAGTGATGATGTAAGACGGGCCAAGCAGTGGTTTGACCGTGTGCCGTCGAATATCATTTCAAGTTTAGATGATGTTGTGGGAAAAGAACTGCGCACTAACATCAAACCGA
>JAUWQS010000322.1 GCA_030610915.1 Pseudomonadota bacterium
TACAAGAGAAAGACTTGAAAAGATAGAAGAGGAAAACCTGGCCTCATACGCGACAAAGAGCTCTCAGAGTAAGGGAAGAACTCTTCATGGGGATGAGCCTGATGATTACCGGATATGCTTTCAGAGAGATCGGGACAGAATCCTCTATACAAAAGCCTTCAAGGATCTTCAATACAAGACACAGGTGTTTCTTGTCAGCGAGGGCGACTTTTACAGGACAAGATTGACTCATACCCTCGAGGTCGCTCAACACGCAAGAACCCTGGCAAGGGCGCTCGGATTGAATGAGGATCTGTGCGAAGCGATATCATATGCGCATGACCTCGGCCATACTCCCTTTGGGCATGTGGGTGAGGAGACGCTAAATGAGATCATGAAGAATGACGGCGGGTTTGAGCATAATCTGCAAAGCCTGAGGATTGTTGATTTGCTGGAAAAGAGATACCAGGATTATGATGGACTGAATCTCTGTTACGAGACAAGAGAGGGAATAATCCGGCATGAGACTGCGTATGATAATCCAAGAATCCCAGACGAGTTCAGACAATCCGTGATGCCATCTTTAGAAGCACAGATAGTCAACATAGCGGATCCCCTCGCGTACTGTGCCCACGATATTGAAGATGCGCTGAATGCCGGTTATCTTTCCATGCGGGAAATAAAGCGGTTGGCCAACCCCTTTGTTGAGAGAGTTTTTTTAGGCTGCAAAGACAGATACCCTGGTTTTGAAGAGTTAGATACGGTAAAACAGTCGCGACTGCTCATCAGGACATTGATAGAACAGACGAATATAGCCGTGATCAAGAAGACCATGGAGAATTTGAGATGCCATAATATAGAATCTGTTGATGACGCCCGCAAAATTAATGTTGCTATCGTTGTGGCGCCGGTCAGGGATATGGAAGATTTCACGATGCTGCGGCAGTTTCTTATGGAAAATGTATATAGTAGGCCACAGGTATGCATAATGAATGAGAAGGGAAGATTGATAATTGCAAGACTTTTCGAGCACCTAAAAGGAAGGCCTGAGATGCTGCCAAGGTCATTTAAAGTCAGTTATGAAAAGGTGAATAACAGCAAAGACAAATGCCGGGTTATTGCCGACTATATCTCAGGGATGACCGATCGGTATGCCATGGATCTTTATAAAATGATGTTTGAACCCTATGAGAAGGTGATGTTTGAATTCAGGGAATAGAGGATTCTATTTTTTCAAAACCTTATCTCCACTACCGCATACCCGTTCGATTGATAAACCGGCTTCCAGTATTTCTTCACAGGAGTTTCCTGATGGACTTCCCGTTGCTGAGGGACATTTTTGTTATATTCGGCCTTTCAGTTATTATCCTTTTTATCTGCCTGAAAATTAAATTACCCGCAATCGCCGGCTTTCTCATAACGGGAATATTGGCGGGGCCTCACTGTCTCGGCCTGATCAAAGCCGCTCATCAAGTTGAAATCATGTCTGAAATAGGTGTTGTTCTCCTACTCTTCACAATAGGAATAGAATTTTCCATTAAAGACTTATTGCAGATCAGGAGGTCGGTCTTACTCGGTGGTTCCATTCAGGTGGTCCTCACGACTCTTGTATTTTTCATTATTGCCTTGAAAGCAGGGCAGGCCGTCGGGCAATCTCTTTTCATTGGTTTTCTTATGTCATTGAGCAGTACGGCAATTGTCCTCAAACTACTCCAGGAGAGGGCTGAAATTGATAGCCCGCATGGGCGAACATCGGTTGGTATCCTGATCTTTCAAGATATCGCAATTGTTCCGATGATACTCTTGACGCCTCTACTGGCTGGAGTGGAAGGAAATCTGACTGAATCCATTCTTGTTTTGGCAGTCAAGGCTGCGGGTATTCTACTACTTGTTATAATAAGCGCAAAATGGCTCGTTCCACAGATTTTGTATCAGGTTACCCGCACGCGGAACCACGAGCTTTTTTTGTTGAGCATAATCATAATATGTCTTGCAGTTGCGTGGCTGACGCACAGTATCGGTTTGTCCCTCGCACTCGGCGCCTTTCTGGCAGGACTGATCGTATCCGAGTCGGAATACAGTCACCAGGCGCTGGGAAGCATTTTACCATTTAGAGACGTGTTCATCAGTTTCTTTTTCGTATCGATTGGAATGCTCTTGAACATCGACTTCCTGTTTCAGAACATAGGCGTAATTATACTTCTCACACTCGGTGTCATAATAGTCAAAATGATCACAGCAGGTTTTGCCGCTTCTTTGCTCGGATACCCGCTTCGGACTGCGATTCTCGTCGGTTGCGCGCTTAGCCAGGCAGGTGAATTTTCCTTTGTTCTTTCTAAGGTCGGGCTTGAATATGGCCTTCTTGCCACCGGGAAAACCAACCAGTTTTTCCTTGCCGTGTCCGTCCTTACTATGCTTGCAACTCCTTTTGTCATTTCCCTTTCACATAAAGCGGCCGATATTGCCCTGAAACTGCCGCTTCCCGGCAAATTAAAATCGGGTCTGCGTCCGGCGCGGGCAGTTGATGAGATATCTCTGCGGGACCACCTTATTGTTATCGGGTATGGTATAAACGGCAGAAACGTCACACGAGCCGCCCAGACCGCGGGAATCCCATATGTTATCGTTGAGATCAACCCAGTAACTGTTCGCGATGAAAGGGCAAAAGGCGAGTCCATCTTCTATGGCGATGCCACCCACGAAGCTGTCTTCAAACATGCGGGCATCGACAATGCGAGAGTCGTTGTCATAACCATTGCCGATGCGGCGGCGACAAGGAAAATCACGTCTCTGGCGAGAAGGTTAAGCCCGAAAATCCATCTCATCGCCCGAACACGATTCCTTCGGGAAATGGAAGCTCTCTACGAATTGGGGGCCGATGAGGTTATCCCGGAAGAGTTTGAGACATCGGTGGAAATTTTTACACGCGTTTTGACCAAGTATCTCATACCAAAAGATGAAATCGAGCATTTCGTACATGAAGTCCGGGCGGATGGTTACCATATGTTCCGAAGCCTGTCGAAAGACGCAACGACATGCGCCGATATCAGGCATTGTCTGCAGGATATTGAAATCAATGCATTCCGGCTTGGCGAAAGATCTCCCATCATCGGTAAAACGCTTGCCGACACTGAAATACGAAAAAAATACGG
>JAUWQS010000285.1 GCA_030610915.1 Pseudomonadota bacterium
CTATAACGCCCACTTTTTTGCCTTTTAACATTTATCTTATCTTTCCCCCTTGTAACTTGATATC
Source organism: Pseudomonadota bacterium (assembly GCA_030610915.1). The sequence continues at coordinate 65 of JAUWQS010000285.1, forward strand.
AATCGTAAATAGTTGATCATAAATAGTCAATCAAAAATATGTGTCTTGACTTTTAGCCCTGCAATCTTTATTTTCAATACGATACAGGAGACCGCCATAGCCTTCTTGAAACGCATCAACAAATAAGGAGAAAAAATGTTTATCTTAGGAAATCTTATCGAGGCAGTTGCCAGAATTCTCGATGTAGGACTTACGCTATATATGTGGATAATCATAATCAGGGCGCTCATATCCTGGGTCAACCCCGATCCCTATAATCCTATCGTCATGTTCCTTTACCGAATCACAGAACCCGTCCTATCCACCGTGAGAAGATGGATACCACTCGGAAACATTGGAATAGACATCTCCCCCATTATAGTCATCCTGGCCATCGTATTTCTTCAGAGTTTCCTGGTGCAAAGTATGGCGCAAATTGCTTTGCAGTTCAAATGATAAAAGGAATGACCTTGCAGAAATTACAAAAAACGATGCTGCCGATCAAGGAAACAAAAGAAGGCGTTATCTTCAATATCAGGGTCGTGCCAAGATCCTCGCGATGTGAACTGGCAGGAATTCACGAAGATGCTCTGAAACTGAAGATCACCGCGCCGCCAGTCAATGGGAAGGCTAACTCGGAGTGCATAAGATTCCTCGCCGATAAACTCAACATCAGAAAATCGAGAATCGTTATCATTGGGGGACACAAATCGAGAAGAAAGACCGTTGCAGTATCCGGACTAAAAAGCAAAGATATTGAGCTGATACTTAATATGGATAGTAGCCACAGGGGAAAGGATGGGAACGCATAATCGCATGGGCATTATATATTAAAACCTCAACAGGTTACACCTCAAGAATGGCATTAAAAAAGAGAATCCCTCAATGTAGTCAACAACATTCCCAAAGGTTCCAGTTGTGAGCGCCTTGATCAAATCCAGAAAAATATTGACACAAAGTTCACAAAGTTGTAATTTATAACTCTGTTTATTTAGTACGATTTTATGAAAGAGTTACTTTTCGCTGTCAATGATTTCACATAGTTGGGATGTCCTATTTTGCAAAATCGCTGAATTTGGCATTAAATCAACAGGGTCATTTATATTGATTTGAAAAATGGGTAATCGTACACTTTTAATAGCATTAGGGAAAGTTAAAGATGCAGATTCATGAGTATCAGGCCAAAGATATCCTGAGAGAATACGATATCCCTGTCCCGAAAGGAAGAGTTGCGGGAACCCCGGCAGAGGCAAGGGAGATTGCGCTTGAAATAGGTAGTGATGAAGTGGCAATCAAGGCCCAGATTCATGCGGGTGGGAGATGTAAAGGAGGTGGCATAAAGCTGGCCTCAACGCCCTGGGAAGCACAGGATGCGGCAAGTAAGATTATAGGCATGCAGCTTATAACCCCCCAGACCGGCCCGGAGGGAAAAAGGGTAAGACGAGTACTGGTGGAGGAAGCCCAAAAGATAAAAAAGGAGATGTACATAGCGATAATCAACCGGGCGCAAAAGAGAGAACAGTCGGTATTTGTTGCATCCTGCGAAGGAGGAGTGACGATTGAAGAGATACTTTTGAAAAGCCCTGAAAAGGTCATAAGGGTATATGCCAATCCTGATGGAAGTTTCAGTGGATTCGAGGGGAGAAAGATTGCCTATGGTCTGGGTCTGGAAAAACCCCTTGTTTCTGAAGCTTCCGGAATCATAAAAAACCTTCACCGTCTCTTTATTGAAAAGGATGCCTCAGCTGTGGAGATCAATCCCCTGGCGGTCACCGAGGGTGGTGAGCTTTTGGCCCTGGATGCCAAGATAAACTTCGACGACGATGCCCTCTTTCGTCATCCCGAGATCAGGGAACTGCGTGATCTGGATGAAGAAGACCCTCTTGAGGCGGAGGCAAGAGATATTGGGGTAAGTTATGTAAGACTGGACGGAAACGTGGGTTGCATGGCAAATGGAGCAGGACTGGCCATGACCACCATGGATCTCATAAAACTGTGGGGAGGTGAGCCGGCCAATTTTCTTGATATAGGAGGAAGAGCCTCGACGGAACAGATTGGGAAAGCGTTCAGGATACTTAACTCAGACGATAAAGTTAAGGCTATTCTCGTTAACATCTTCGGTGGTATCCTCAGGTGTGATCGGGTAGCCGCTGGAATAGTCGAGGCACTTTCGAATATGGATATAAAGCATCCGATAGTGATAAGACTTAAAGGCACCAACGCTGAAGAGGGCAGGAGAATCTTAAGGGAATCACCTTTGAAGTTTGAAGTGGCTGGAGATCTCAACGAAGCCGCCCAGAGGGTGGTGCATATGGCGAGGTCACAACCTTAATGAGTATTTTGTTGGATGAGAACAGTCGTGTGGTGATTCAGGGAGTTTCCGGGAGGGAGGGAAGTTTCCATACCCGGCAGGCTCTGAAATTTGGGACGAGGGTAGTGGCCGGTGTGACCCCGGGTAAAGGAGGGACTGACTTTGACGGGATCCCGGTGTATGATCGGGTAATCGATGCGGTAGAAAAAGAAGGGGCAAGTGTTTCCGGGATATATGTGCCGGCGGTTTTTGCTCCTGATGCCATCCTCGAGGCCTGCGAAGCGGGGATTGAAACGATTGTGTGCATGACTGAAGGTATTCCCGTTCTGGACATGGTTAAAGTAAAAAAGGCCCTTGTAGGAACCGGCTGCCGCCTTATCGGGCCAAATTCCCCGGGTATCACCACGCCTGGCGTGGGAAAGATTGGCTTTATGCCCAATTTCATCCATAGAGAGGGAGGTGTGGGCATTGTCTCTCGGAGTGGAACCTTGACCTACGAGGTGATAGATCACCTTACCGCTCTGGGGATCGGACAATCGACATCTATCGGTATTGGTGGCGACTCCATTGTAGGTTCCACCTTTGTGGATATTCTGGAGCTGTTTGAGAATGACCCTCAGACGGATATGGTTGTCCTTATCGGCGAGGTCGGAGGAACGGCGGAAGAAGATGCAGCCTTGTTTATCAGAGACCATATAAAGAAACCGGTAGTCGCCTTCATTGCCGGTCGCACTGTGCCTCCGGGCAGAAGGATGGGGCACGCCGGCGCCATTATCGCCAGGGGAAAAGGGACCGCCGAAGGAAAGATAAGAGCATTGAGAGAAGCAGGAGTGATAGTAGAAGAGAATCCGGTTAACATATGGGAGAAGGTAAAAGAAGTATTGGGGAGAAGTAAGAATATCAAGTATCAGCTCAATAAATAGGGGATTACATTTTTAAAGTGTTGGTCTCGATCCACGGTAAGCGTTTACTGAATATTGAAATTAGAAAATAGAAATTGGAAACTCGGCCTTCATGCTTTTGTACGACTCGACTGAGCTCACG
>JAUWQS010000527.1 GCA_030610915.1 Pseudomonadota bacterium
AAGGACGAACCCCTTGATTACGAAAAAAACAAAACAGCGCTTCTCCTTGAATCAGCAGAATGTAATATCAGCCATGGAGACCGATTAAGTCCCGGCGATAAAAAGAGAATTGCCCGGGAGATAGCGTCAACAGACCCGGAATGTACATGGACTGAAGAGGCACTCGCGGAAAAACTGGGCGTTATCCAGCAAACAGTTAACACATGGATATCCGATATCCGTGCCCGGCAGAAATCAAGCAGAAACAGCATTATTATCCGTCTGAGCCACCTCGGATGGACTCAGGAAAAAATTTCGGAAAAGGTTGGGTTGAGCCGAAACAGGGCATCAGAAATTGTCGGAAATACCAGTTTCAGTGAAATCGACACTTTGCTCTCCCAGGGTCATGACATGGAATATATAGCCAGGCATTACAACATGGACATTCCGCTTGTCTGGGCATTACGATTAGAAGGAAAGACAGATCAGGAAAAATTCAAAGAGCTTGGCTGGGGACTTCGCACATGGGATCAATGGAATTTTAACGAATGTGATGAACGATTCGGAGACGACTGGCCCGGGAGGATACCGGCTCAGCTCGTTGCGCACACACTTTTCTTCTTCACAAAACCCGGGGATATTGTTCTTGATCCAATGGCCGACGGCGGCGTTGTCTCTGATGTATGCATGCTCTTTGAACGAAAATGCCAATCTTTTGATCTCGCAACGAGGGACAATCGTCCCGAGATATTGTACCATCACTGGAACACCGGAAACTGGAACTGGCCCGTCATAAAAAACACAGATCTAATATTTTTTGACCCGCCATATTACATCAAGAAAGAAAAGGAATACGAGGAAAAAGCCAACGAGAATACTCCTTCCATATCATCCTACACAAAGGAGGAGTATGAGAGGTTTCTTGAAGGTTTCTTCCTGCTGTCCCATAAAAAATCAAAAGAAACGACCAGGATGGCCTTTCTGAATGCCGACTGGAGGGATTTTGAATCCACGTCCGCCTTAAAAGAAAAACTCGATAAATCAATTACAATATTCGACTACCACAGGCTTCTGTCTGAAACAGGATGGGAAGTAACCCACCGGATAGAATGCCCCCTGTCCTCTGAACGCATGAGTGGAAATCAGGTGCAGAGGATGCAGGACAAACGCATCCTCGGAACAGTTGGAAGAACCCTGCTGATTGCAAAATGGTTATAATGAACCAGCGCCTGCCCCGTTCAATTCCGCAGAGAATTCCAAAAATCGGGGGACATCTTACTAATTCCGGAACGTAATACTTAAATAATGAGAGTAAATATTCCAAGCGGCAAGGTAATACTGACATATGAATAAATAAATACAGTATCAGCTCAATAAATAGGGGATTACATTTTTAAAGTGTTGGTCTCGATCCACGGTAAGCGTTTACTGAATATTGAAATTAGAAAATAGAAATTGGAAACTCGGCCTTCATGCTTTTGTACGACTCGACTGAGCTCACG
>JAUWQS010000475.1 GCA_030610915.1 Pseudomonadota bacterium
CGTGAGCTCAGCCGAGCAGTACAAAAGCATGAAGGCTGAATTTCCAATTTCTAATTTCTAATTTCAATGTTTGGTGAACGCTTATCGTGGTTCGAGACCAACACTTTAAAAATGTAATCCCCCTATTTATTGAGCTGATACCAGTATGCCTTATAATGCAGACCTCGTCAAGTGGTCGAGTAGTCGAGTGGTCAAGTGGTTGGTATTATTCAAGTAAGCAACCTTTACCCGAAAATTGGACAGTCGGTGTCAAAGACTGAAGGAAAAACAGGCTGAAGGCTATTAGGCTGAAGGCTGAAGGTATTTATAATTGATATTCCTTCAGCCCTAACAGCCTTCAGCCTTCAGTCTAAACAACCTAATGAAATTGTTTGTGGTTTCTTCCCACTCGACTACTTTCCCACTCGACTATTTAACGAGGTCTGTAATGATGGTTGTCAAGGTCGTTTTTGCAGACGTGATCCCAAAACCCGCGGGTAGAGATAGGCTGAAGGTAATAGCTCCATAAATAGGGGGAAACCCAAGAATGTAGGGTGGATTAAGCGGAGCGAATCCACCCTGCGAACTCTTTTGAACATCGAACATCGAACATCGAACATCCAACATCGAATTTTGAATGAAAAAAAAGGCACGTAGCGGAAGCATGTAGCGGAAGGCTTTAGCCTTCCATGTGCTTCAGCCTTCCATATTCGACGTTCAATGGTAGTAGCTCAATAAATAGGGGTAGGGGTGACTTTAGTCGCCCACATCGGAAGGTTAAAACCTCCCCTACCCTGATTTATTGAGCTGATATGTTCAATGTTCGATGTTGGACGTTCATCTTTCAAAACAACCCCTATGGCATAAATGCAACTGCTCCTAATATCAATGCACGGACAAACAAGTTTGTCCATGCCACCCGGATTAAAAAACCCTGTAGCCGTGAACGGGTCTACATGCCCTCAGCCACTCCAACGGAGATCCGTAGCGGAGACCTTCAGGTCTCCATATCTTTTTCCTCAAGCTTTTCACACAATCTGACGATAAAGAGATTAAAGGCTGCCAACAGTGGACAGTGGACAGTGGACAGTGAACGGTTACTAAAAAAGAAAGGAGGGCAAATCTCGAAAGGAATGTTAACAAAGCGGAAACCGGAATCTTCAACAATCAACTTTTAACATCCCCGGCAAGGATGCCGGGAAAGGTTGAGGGTTAAGAAAGGCTGAAGGCTGTTAGGCTGAAGGCTGAAGGCAAAAAACCCGAAACCCGAAAACAAATTTCAAGGAGGAATAAAATTATGGCACTAACAATTAACACCAATATCGCGGCCTTGAACGCCCAGAGAAACCTGGGACAAACGCAGGGCATGTTAAACAAGTCACTGCAGAGGCTGTCATCCGGCCTGCGCATCAACAGCGCCAAGGATGACGCCGCAGGTCTTGCCATCGCAAACAGGATGGGCTCTCAGATCCGCGGTCTGAATCAGGCTGCGAGGAATGCCAATGACGGGATATCTCTGGCGCAGACGGCGGAGGGGGCTTTGCAGGAGAGTACCAGTATTCTGCAGCGGATACGCGAACTGGCCGTGCAGTCGTCCAACGATACCAATACAACTTCAGACCGCTCTTCACTAAATAATGAGGTAACACAGCTTAAGGCAGAGCTTGATCGTATTGCGAAGACCACAGCCTTCAATGGTAAAAACGTAATTGACGGGACCTTGGCCAACGCCATCTTTCAGGTCGGTGCCGATGCCGGCGAAGGTCAGTCCATAAGCTTTAGTATTGCCAGTGCGCGAGCGGCTGACCTTGGAACCGTAGCGGCTGCTGTGGTGACTGGTACTGCTAGCGTTGCTGCCACGGCAACAATGAACACTGATCTTGTTGTTACAGCCGATACCGCTGGTTCTGCTGGTAATGGCATAACTGTCGGGTTGTTTTCTGATTCGCATG
>JAUWQS010000034.1 GCA_030610915.1 Pseudomonadota bacterium
ATTTGGCCTCCCGGCTTTTGTGCTGTTAACTCGTAAACTTATTTTATCGCCCCCCAATTTCTAATTTCCAATTTCAAGTCTCAAGCCGTAAAGGGCTACGATCCACAATCACTCTTACATACTTGGGGTTGACCCTATTTATTGAGCTCTTACATTTAATCTTTCTTGGTAACACCCTGTTTTCTCTATGAATATTAATTTTAAAAATAAAATCCAGCTACATTCACGCGCGAAAGTCGGGCTAAGATTGCGCAAAAAAATCAAATGCTCGCCTTTCCGAATAAATGTTTAAAAATCAATAGGTTGCGCTTAACTTTGACGTTACAGTGAGTTTACTCGTTGGGAATCTTGACTTTTTCAAAAGAAGATGATAGCGGTAATTTTATGAATAGTGAAGAATATCAATATGTAAGAACAAAACTCAGGATCGTTAATGACCTGAAGAAGAGGGGAGATCTGAAGGAAGCAATAGAAGAGCTGACAGAGGCCATGGATGATTTTCTGCAGGAATCCCTCCTCAGGACAGAGCTTGCTGACTGTCTGCGCCTTCAGGGAAAGTCAGAGGAGGCGGAGACCATGGCCCTGGATGTCCTGGAAAAGGCGCCTGCCACTTTGAGCGCACATAAAGTCCTGGGAGATATCTATCTGGAAAAGAAATTGTATGACAGGGCCCTCGACCATTTTGAGGCGGCGGATCGAATAAAGAAGACAGGTTACATAACGTTTAGGATCATCAGGACATTAATAGGACTGGAAAGTTTTGATGATGCGAAAGATATTATCAGGGAAGAGTTGATAAAAAGTCCTGACGCCCTTCCTCTCCTCCGATATAAGGCCCAGATACTGGCAAGAGAAGGAATCTTTCAAGAGGCAGCCGATCTATACAAAAAGATCCATGACCTCGATCCCGGAGATGATTTCAGTTACAAAGAGCTTCTGAGGTTGAGATCAAAGGGCAGAGATCCTGCAGATCTATCGAGAGAGATCAAGACCATTTTAAGAGTATCCAAAGTCGCCGACAACCCCCACCTCCATACTGAGCTGGCCCTGAACCTGAAAAAGGCGGGCAGGTATAAAGAGGCAATAGCCGAGTTTGAAAACGCCCTGGCTCTCTCTCCAGATAACAGCTTTATCCTCAGCCATCTCGGCTACTGTTACGCCAGACTCGATATGCCGTCAAAGGTGGTGGAGATTCTCTCAGCCCCATTCATAGATAACCCTAAGGATTATTATGTCAGGTCAGCGCTCACGGCTGCCGTGAAGAAGGGAAAACACTGGGAGGAGTTTAAGAAAACTCTCCAGAAGGCGATAGAGAAACACCCCAATGAAAAATCGCTCTGGGGTCTTATAAAAAAAACCGAAAAGGAACTGAAGAAGAGGGAAAAGTAATGGATCGTTTGAGGGATATAATAGATGTTCCCGATGTCAAGACCGTAATCCAGCTCTCCGATATCCATGATAAGGTCTTAAAGAGAAGGCTGGCCGAAGACTTTATCCTGACTTCGGAGGTCTATTCCCATCTGAAGACCATCTGCGGGATGATCAGGGATGATGAAGGGGCAGGCATTTTCCTTGAGGGAAATTTCGGATCGGGCAAGTCTCACTTCCTGACGATTATAAGCCTCCTTTTTAATTACAGGGAGGCCTGGCAGCCTCTCCTGACCCAGGAACCCGACTTAACAGTGTTACATGAAAGCCTCTCCCTGAGAGAGTATCTCACTGCAGAGGTATCCCTCGTTGAATACAGCAGCAAAACCGGACTGGAAGAGATCATCGCCGGATCGATTGTCGAGGCATACCGCAGGAAGTATGAAGCCCCCCTCTTTGATCCCCTTGATCCCAATAAGGCCCTTCCTGAAAGGAGGGAATTTTATGAAAATCTGGAGGAGAAACTTAGGGACAGGAAGGCCTCCGGCCTTATCCTCCTTATAGATGAACTCTCCGAATTCCTGAGGTCAAAACCGGAAAGCAGGAGTTTCAATGAGGATATCAGGTTTCTCCAATACTTAGGGGAGAAGGCCCCAACGCTTCCCGTATGGATTGTTGCCACCCTCCAGGAGAGCATCGAGGATACCGGACAGACTACCCAGGAAGCATTCAATAAGATCAAAGACCGTTATCCTGTGAGACTCTTCCTTACCGGCGCCCATATAGAAGAGCTGATTGCAAGGAGACTGATCAAGGTAAAGACCGGCAAAGAGAAGGTAATTTCAAGGCTGTACCACACATTTAAGACCTGCTTCCCGCAACTTCCCGTCGATGAAGAGAGGTTTTCAGCCCTCTACCCGATCCACCCCGCCACCGTATCCTTTCTGGATAATCTGAAGCCCCTCTTTTCACAGCATCGTGGTGTCGTCGATTTCATACATTATCAGCTCAAGGGGGACCCTGTCAGGAATATTGAAGGTATGCTCCATCTGCCATGCGATCACCTCCTGACCTCGGAGCGGATATTTGATCACTTCAGGGTGAGGATAAAGGAGAGGGTTGAGCTTAATCCCTTTGTGGCGGTGGTCTATAAGTATTATGAAGATGAGATGAAGGGCATCTTTGATGACGAGGCGGATAGAAACATTGCCTTCAGGATATTGAAGATTTTGATCCTTGTAGCAATCTCTCCAGTTAAGAAGAGAAGAACCGTCTCCGATGTGGCCCAGATGCTCCTGCACAGGATAACCGACCTGGAATCCTCAATAAATTACCGGTACATCAGGGATATCATGGAAAGGCTCTTAAAAGAAGGGGCCTATATATCGATGGATAAGGACGCAGATCCCCTGAAAGACCACTTCTATATAAACCTCGAGGCAGATATCGGCCTTCTCGTCAGGAGATCCACCGAGTATATGGCTGGATCGCTCTTTGAAGATGACGCAAGGCTCTTCACAAGGCTGAAGGGATTGTTAGACGACCCGCGACTGCCCCTCAAGGAATATAAGGTGTCTGAAAGGACAAAGATAAAACTCCTCTGGCAGTCCACCCCGAGGGGGGGTATCTTCCTCTTGGAACAGATAGACAGATTAACGCCGGAGCGTTTAGATGAGATAATACTCGAACTTCAGGAGACCGAGGCCGATTTTGCCGGCCTGATGGGGACAACCCACCGTCTAAATGAGCAAAGAGCACATCTTGAAAAGGTTATCCTGCCCCATCTGAAGGAGAAGAACGCCTTTTATATCGTCTTCTGGCTTCCCGGAATCCCGGAGAATGGCGCTTTAAAAGAGACACTTGCCCACCTTCTTCTCTCAGACAGGTATGCGAAGGATGCAACCGAGAGGGGAAAAGAGATCAGGGATTTTATTTCCGGCATTGTCTCAAACGAGAAAAGGCTGGTAAAAGAAAAGTTCTTAGACGCATACCACGGTGGAGAGCTCTTCTCTATACTCTCAGGTGAGGAACATCTGCCGGAATCCCTCAAATTTAAGACCTTCCATGACCTCCTCTCATCTCTTGCCGAGGGTCTGTTAGAGGCAAGATACCCAAGGCATTCGGAGATATCTCCATATACCTCTTTTGCCACAAGAGATCAGTTGCAGGAGGTGGCGGAAGACCTCTTAAAGAAGGGAGAGATAACCCTGAATAAGGGAACCCGTCACGGTTTAAAGAGGATCGTGGAGGGGTTTCTCCTGCCCATGAAGGTGGTAAAGAGCGTATCGAATGGCTTCCGGATGGTTGTTGATCCCTCTAAAAGCATCCTCGTAAAGAGATTTCTGGAATTGTCCGGGGATGGGAGGCCCTCCCTGGAAGAGATTTATCGTAAGCTGAGGAAGGGTGATTTCGGTCTTTCCCGTCTTCAGTTTGAACTCCTGAGCCTTGCGCTGATCTTCTCCGGCCATCTTGTTCCTTATTCAGGAGGCCGGAGAAAAAACCCTGACGAGATCAGTATTTATAATCTCAGGAAGATCGATGAGGTATCGAAGGGAGAGATACTCTCCGCGGAGTTTCAAGCGGATATGGAAAAACTCCCCTTTATCCCGAAAAGACATAAAAAGACGGAATTGACTCTCTCCACACAGAAGGAGTTGTGGAGAGAGTTGACGGCAATAAAGGGCGATATGACAGGAGAAATCGAAAACCTTCAGGAAAAGATCAAGAGGGCCTCGGAATACAGGGCGCTGGCCGGCTTTGATCTTATGGGGTTAAAGAGAGACATGGATGATCTTCGCCTCCTCACAGGCGAGATCAAGACCTCCTACCCGCCCAGGGAGGGCATAGAAAGGTTTCTTCGCGAGAGCAGGAATCACCCTTTCGTAGGAAGAAATTTCTTCAGGTTTGAGGCTGCGAAGCGGTTTTTCGCCGGGGATATGGAACGATATCTCTTCATTTCGAGCTATGTGCTTCACCCGGATCTATTCATACCTGAAGGAGAGGAATACGAAACAATAAGGCTCCAGCTCGATGATATAAAGGAGACTCTGAATGATAACGCCCCATATCTTACTGAAGGGTACATGGAGAATCTAAGAAGGTCTTTCAGCGCCTTTCTTGAAGGATATGCCGGCCGGTATCAAAAGGAGCACCAGCGGGCCACATCGCCTGAAGGCCTCCTTCCTTACAGCAGGATAAAAGATTCATTAAGATACAGGGTACTCTCCGGTCTTTCCAGGATAGAGTATGTCTCGGTCAAAAACGACAGGGTAAAGGTGGACAGGATGCTGGCAGAGGTCTCAAATTTAATCTGTTCCGGTTTTTCAATGGAGACTATTCATCAAAGGCCGGTATGCACATGCGGTTTCCACCTCGGAGACAGGCCGGAACTGCCGGGGCTTTCCACAATCGAATCCACTATCGATCGGGGGATTCGGGAATACATCCCGGCGCTTTCCGAGGCAAAAAACAGGGAAAGGCTTATCTCATACTGCGGAGGCCTGAAAGAGGTAGGAAAGATCAAGATAGCGGACAGTATAAAGAGACTGCTTGACTTTGACGCATCCGATATCTCAAATGACCCGGAAGTCTCTCTGAAAGAGATGGAGAACATCCTGAACTCTGAGGTTATCAGGGCCATAAATGACGCCTTTTCGGGAAAGGTAATGGTGGTTTCGAGGGATATAGATGAGCTTTATGAGAACATGATTGAAAGGAGTTTCCCCAAGGAGAGACTTGTTAATATCTTCAGAGAGTGGCTTCAAGGCGGGGAAGACCTCAAAGAGGAGACCTATATCAGGGTTACCAGCTCAAAGAGAGGCGGTTTCCTGGCTTTGCCCCATCCATCGCACTACCATACCCTTTCAGAGATAGTTCAGGACAGGTATCCGGAACTCACAGGTCTTCTGAAAAAACTGGGAGATGACGAGTTTAATCTAATTGTGTTCCTCTCTCTCTGGGGCAAGAACCAGGAGATAGATGCGGATAAACTTCTCCCGTTCATCGGCAAGGTTCTTGGAAGGGAAACCGGTGATACACAAGAGTTCCTGACCAATCATGAGCACCTCGCAGCAGCGGCGCAGTATCTGATGACAAACAGGGAGGAAGAGGCGGACAGCCTTATAGAAGACGCAGGGAGGTTTCTCGAAGAGAAAAATGCGGACATGACCCTCTTTGGGCTTATCGATGAAAAGGATTGTCTAAAGATCGTCGAGAGGGAAGATGTTTTCCCCTTTGTGGCCATAAGCGCCCTTAAAGACCTCCTGAAAAAGATAGAGGAGATGTCCTTCAAGATGGAAAAGAGGGTGATTGAAGAGGCCATATTCCGTCAAAAGGAGAGGGGAACTTCAAAGAGGATGAACAAAGAGGAGATATTCCGCACGCTCATACATGCCATCAACCTGAAGACATCACTAAGGGATCTCCCGAATATGACATGGAAAGATAAAGATTTTCAATTCTGGGAAGATATCTATCTATCCTCTCTTTCAGGCATGTTTTATGATTACTGCTATCTCTATCACGCAACGAACCGGTTTGGCATTATGGATGACGCCTGCCTTTACAGAAAGAAAAAGGCGGTGGATGCGATTTCAACAGAATCCGGAAGGGCATTTGAAGAATTTTATCTCTCCGTGGAGGGGGGCAGGCATCCTGTATCCATAGGAGACGTCCCGGGCGTCTTCTTTCAGCGATTCAAGAAATCATTGAACAAAGACAAAGGCTACTTCATCCTCCTGGATTGCATGCGGTGGGATATGTGGGAGTATATTAAGGAGAATACCTTTATCACCAGGTCCCTCGATTACAGAATACTGGAAGAGATACCCATCTGGGCGCACCTTCCCACGACAACAGAGGGCCAGATGAGGTCTCTTCTCGATTCAACCACGCAACCTGGTATGGTGGCAGAAAGAGGGGCAACCTACAGCAATATCAGAGATTCCCAGTCTTCCCTTGCCGATGCGTATGAGGAGATCGAGTTCCCCAACGCGATAAAGATAGTGAAATTCGGCTTTACAGACAACAAGGTTCATCAATCAAGAGATGATCTTGTTACACTCTTTCGAGAGATAGCAGTAAACATGGAGGTCTCGGTGAAAAACTACATGGAGAGAATCCCCAGAGGTTCTCTCATCTTCCTCTTTTCCGATCACGGTTTTGTAGAAAACCTGAGATTCAAAGGTGACAAAGATGAGCCAAGATACCTCCACGGCGGGGCAACGCCATGGGAGGTAATCGTCCCTCTAATCGTTATATTGAAGATGTAGCGGGGCGTTGTCGTAAATGGGGAGGGGAATTTTCATGATGACTCCTCCCGATCATTTCAATAAAGGAAGCCGGTGGCTTGCCATTAGGTAACTACTCAGGTTGATAGACTGAAGGCTGAAGACTGTTAGTAAAAGCGGGAATACGGCACACTTTGAAGCCATGTTTGATGCAAAAATCTGCTGTTTCTCTGCCAAAGTGCGGCAATCGTGTTTTTCAGGGACCTTCAGCCTTCAGTCTAAACAGCTTCAGCCTGACTACGTGAGTAGTTACGCTATTAGTGCCATTTCCGGTATCAAAAATGACGATATTGGCGCTAAAAACGACTATTTTGGGAACATTAATCTAAATATTTCAATATTATAGCGTGGCCCGACTCCCAATAGATTTTCCCTATGCTTAGAAAAGGCGGACAGCCCTTTACAAAACCTGTCCCAAGACCTTCAATACGTTCGTTTCGTGTGGATTGAGTAGTGATACAGTCTCATTACATCCCGCACTTCATCAAGCAGTTTCCTGTTTTTAGCAGTATTTTTAGACGTTGACATATGGTATTTTTGCATAGTATGAATAATAACATAATAGAGATAATAGAGATAATAGAGATAATAGGGCAAGGCAAATATGCCTGAAAATGTAGTTTATGTATTATATCAGGGTGAATTTGCTTGTTAATTAATGGTTGATCAGGCTCCGCTTCGCTCCGCCTGATCAACGGCCGGGGTGACCGGTTTCCCGGTCAACTCCATGGCCATCGGGCTACGCTTCGCTTCGCCCGATAACCACGGGGTGACCGGCAGTTATGTGTAAGAATATCAGGATGTAAATTATGATAACGAAGATTACAATGAATGATGTTGCCAGTTATAAAGCTCCCACTACTTTGGAGACGGATAAAAAAGTTAATCTGATTTATGGGCTCAATGGAACTGGTAAAAGCGTTCTTTCAAACTATTTATACGAGAAGGAAAACACTGGTTTTTCCAGTTGTAATATTGAAGGGCTAAACAATGAAGACATCCTTGTTTATAATCAGAAATTTATTCAAGACTATTTCTATGAACCTGATAATCTGAAAGGGATTTTTACTCTATCTAAGGAGAATAAAGAAGCCGAAGAAAAAATAAAGAATGCACAAAAAGAATTTGATGATCTTGAAACTGTTAAGCAAGATAAGGACACTAAAAAAGAAGAATTTGAGAATGAATTAAAAAAGAAAAAACAAAATGCTGAAAATAAAACTTGGGATATAAAAACTGAATATACCGGTGGCGACAGAGTATTGGAATTTTGTCTTGAAAATCTAAAGGGCAAAAAGGAGACCTTATTTAATCATATATCAGTGCTTAAAAAGCCTCAAACAAATCCAAATAAAACGACAGAACAATTAAAAAAAGAAGTGGAGGCAATTCAGGGAGATACTGCAAAAAAATATGACTTATTACCACAAATTATTTTTCCCGCTCAGGGTGAAGAAGAAAATCAGATTTTAAAGAAAAATATTGTTGGAAATGAGAACAGTACAGTATCTGCATTAATAAACAAGCTACAAAACTCAGACTGGGTAAAAGAGGGCTTGCAGTATCTACCAAAGAAGATTGAAGACAGTGGTGAACAGTGTCCTTTTTGTCAAAAAAATACTGTAACGAAATCACTTCTTGAAGATATTCAGGCGTTCTTTGATGAGACCTATGAAAATGATGTTAAAGAATTAAAAAGTCTTCTTTCTTCTTATGAAACCTCTATTGACAAACTCCATAAAAAAGAAACATATGAATCAAATCCCTATGTTGTTGAAAAGAAAAGCGAGTTTGAAAACCTTTATAATGCAGTGGTACAACTACTATTCAAAAATAAAACACAAATAGAAGATAAAATAAAAACGCCAAGCAAAAAAATAACTTTAGTGAATTCTGATACAGTTATAAACAACTTTAATCAATTTATTAAAGAAACAAACAAGAAAATAACTGCGCATAACAGCAAGATTGATAATAAAGAAGCGTCTATCAAGGATATTAAAAATCGATTTTGGGATTTAATGCGCTGGAACTATGATCAGACTATTTCAGCCTATCAAAAAGACAAAAACGAGATTGAAAAAAAGATTGCAGATATAAAAAAGGAATTGGACGCAACTGAAAAATCCATATACTCTAAAAAACAAATTGTTGCTGAACAGCAGAAAAAAACCGTAAACATTGAAAAATCAATTACATTTATAAATAATGTGTTAGCGGAATTAGGTTTAGATGACTTCCATTTAGAAAAACAGGCTGACAATCTTTATAAAATAGTCAGAGTTGGGCAGGATTCAGATACTTTTCAAACTCTAAGTGAGGGTGAAAAGATGATAATAAGTTTTCTCTATTTTCTTGAGATGTGCAGAGGCAAAAAGAGTGCTGATGATGTAAGTGGGAAAAAGATAATTGTAATTGATGACCCGATTTCAAGTTTGTCACATGTTTTTATTTTCAATATTGGTCAGCTAATAAAAAAAGAGTTTCTGTTTTCAGATAAATACGAACAAGTTTTTCTTCTTACACATAGTCTCTATTTTTTCTACGAGCTTACAGATACAAATCATGAACGACGGAAAAAGAATCAAATGTTATTCAGAATGATAAAAAATTATGACGGTAGCAAAATTCTTGATATGAAATATGAGGAAATACAAAATGATTATCATTCTTACTGGCAAATAATTAAGGATGATAAGCAACCGCCTGCTTTAATTGCAAATTGTATGCGTAATATTATTGAGTATTTCTTCAATTTTATTGAGAAGAAAGACTTGAATAATGTGTTCCAAAAACCTGAATTACAAGATAATAAATATCAAGCTTTTTGCAGATATGTTAATCGTGAATCTCACTCCCTTGGGCAAAACATCTTTGATTATAAGGAATTTGATTATAGCAATTTCAAGGAAGCTCTAGGCTTGGTTTTTCAAGAAAGCGGCTACAAAGCACATTATGATGAAATGATGAAACAATGAAAAACACATAACAAAAAAATGCACCTGACATTTTTCCGCTTCGCTCCAAAATGCAGGTGATTTTAGTCGTTATGCATGACGAAAATCCGCTCTGATTGTCAAACGTTGGTGGCAATGGTATAGTGAAGCTCTGGGGGATGATGAATGCTTCTGTTTGAGTGGGATCCGAACAAGGCGAAAGAAAATCTCGAAACCCATGGCGTTTCTTTTGACGAAGCAAGCTCGGCCTTTCGAGATACCTTGTCCCTGGCCATTTACGATCCCTTACATTCCGAGGAAGAAGACAGGTTCATCTTGATCGGGAGCTCTCACAAAGACCGTCTTCTGGTAGTTGTTCACACGGAAAGGGGTGACAACATCAGGTTGATTAGCGCAAGAAAGGCATCCCAAAAAGAGAGGAAGCAATATGAAGAGAATGCAAAAAGATCCGGACATGCTTGAAGAATACGATTTTAGCAAAGGTATTCGGGGCAAGTACGCAAAGAGGTATGCGGAAGGAACGAACGTTATAGTCATCGAGCCAGACGTTGCGAAGGTTTTTCCTGACCATGATTCGGTAAATCAGGCATTGAGATCACTGGTGGAAATCATTAGAAGACAAAAGAAGCTTGCATAATCGGGTAAGGGGGAGTTTCTCTCTCCCCCTCCCCCCAACACCCCGCATGCGGGTCCGCACGGGGCGTTTCCCCGAGAGTTTTAGAACATGATCAGAATCCTGATTACATCCCAGGGCTGGCTACAATCAATACGCCG
>JAUWQS010000486.1 GCA_030610915.1 Pseudomonadota bacterium
CGTGAGCTCAGCCGAGCAGTACAAAAGCATGAAGGCTGAATTTCAAATTTCAAATTTCTAATTTCAATGTTCGGTGAACGCTTATCGTGGTTCGAGACCAACACTTTAAAAATGTAATCCCCCTATTTATTGAGCTGATACCACTTATCCTTATTTGTTCACTTGAAACAAAATCTTGTTTATCCTGTTATCCTGCCAGAATTTTTTTTCAAAGGGCTGAAGTGTTACCCAATTTCAAGTTTCAAGCCGTGAACGGCTACAAATTTCTTTCATCTTTCCGATGGCTTGGTGATAATCTGCGCTTTTGAAAACGGATGCGCCTGCCACAAAGGCATCCGCGCCGGCATCCGCTATGCCTCTTATATTATCGAGGGTTACGCCTCCATCCACCTCTAAGAGGACATCAGGCGAGATGGTCTTGATCAGATCTCTCGCCTTTTCTATCTTCGAGAGCATCTTCTCTATGAATTTCTGTCCGCCGAAGCCCGGATTTACCGTCATCACAAGGAGGATGTCAATATCTGTGATGATCTGTTCTGTCAGGGCAATGGGTGTTGCGGGGTTCAGGGCAACGCCGGCCTTGATTCCGAGTTCTTTTATGAGCCCTATTGTCCTGTGAAGGTGATTCGCCGCCTCGACGTGAACGGTGATTATATCACTTCCCGCGGCGGCGAAGTCCTCGATATATCGTTCCGGGTTTTCGATCATCAGATGGACATCGAAGGGGAGATCGGTAATCTTTCTGAGCGATGCTATCACGGCAGGCCCGATGCTGATATTCGGGACAAAGCGTCCATCCATGACATCTATATGAATCAGGTCCGCCCCCGCCTCTTCCACCGCCATTATCTCCTCGCCGAGTTTACTGAAATCAGCAGACAGTATGGATGGCGCTATCTTTTTCATCTAATCTACCCCCTTGAATTTGAGTGATACCGGGTTGCATTCATTCTTCCGTAGGCAACTACTCAGCCACAGATTTACACAGATGAACGCAGATAGGTTTAAATACAAAGAAATCACGTGACTACGTGAGTAATTACTTCCGTAGCAGGTCAGGTGTCCCGCCCGACAGAATCTCCTTTTGAATGCAGCCTGGTCGGTAAAAGGGTAATAGCTCAATAAATAGGGGTAGGGGCGACTTTAGTCCCCACATCGGGAGGTTAAAACCTCCCCTACCCTGATTTATTGAGCTGATACGTAAAAGGCGTTGAAACTGATACTATATTAAGATATGGATGTCAATATATGCATTTCCACGCAGGAGCGTGGGAACGAGCGGAACTAACAGCCTTTAGCCTACAGCCTAAACAACCTGAATATAAATGTACACAGCCTATAACATACTGCTCCTTATTGCAGGCCTTTTTCTGGTTCCCTGGTATCTTGCTAAGATGCTGCTGACGGGTAAATACAGAAAAAGCCTGGGCCAGAAATTCGGCCTCATTTCCTCTGAGATAATTGACGATATGAAAGGCAGTCCCAGGATATGGGTGCATGCCGTATCGGTTGGAGAGGTAACAGCCGCCGCCCCGATTATCTCCTCTCTCAGGGAGAGATTTCCTTCCGCATGCATCCTGCTTTCCACCGGCACGGAGACCGGCCGGGAGATGGCGCGCAGGATTGCCCTCGCCGCCACATCATACATCTATTACCCGCTTGATATACCATTTGTGGTGAGAAAGGTAATGGGTCTTGTGAGGCCGGATATATTTGTCGCCGTAGAGACGGAACTCTGGCCCAATTTTATCAGGATATGTAAAGAGAAGGGGGTTAGAGTCGTCCTGGTTAACGGCAGGATATCACAGCGTTCCTTCAAAAACTATTTCAGA
>JAUWQS010000133.1 GCA_030610915.1 Pseudomonadota bacterium
ATCACCCTTGATCGCTGCCAAGGCAACCTTTGCCATAAAATCTGGGCTGAAACTCTTCCGCATTTTCGGACCTCCTTTTTCTTCCAATAGCATAAAAAGTGACTCTTAACTACTGGTCTGAAAAACCCAGTCCACTATAACCTTCTATTCTTCTGTTAAAAACCTTTATATAATTAACAGAAGACCTTAGAATGTCAAGGAATTTCAACAGCTTTTGTTAGGAATTATTGAGCTTATGGTCGGAACACGGACAAACAGTACCGAAACGAGTTCGGCACATGGTTTGTCCATGCCACCTTTCAAGGATGCAGGTATTATGGATTCCCGATCGAGCCGGGAATTACATTGTGGGCAGCCACTAATTCTTCAAGAAACGTTGATTACCACTTGAAAGAGCACATTTTTTGATAAATCTTTAGGCTGATAACTTCAGAAAGAACAGAACAGAATCTCACTCCATTATCATTTGCACTTCGCACGGCGAAAGCTGTTGTGCAAATTTCAGTACAGTGATTTCTATCAAGGCTTTCTTTTTGGCTGCTTATCAAGCTTGTTTTTTGATTTTTGTTTCTGTTTTTCGGTGTTTTGTTTCCGCACCTTTTCCTTATCTTTCTTACCGCCCTTGTCTCCCATTACGTCTCCCTTTTTCCTGTTGTCCAAAAAAATCTTTCCGTAGCGTGGTTTACTGTTGCAACCACAGTAGGCCCATCATCATTAATTGTAATCTTGCATACTTTTCAAAATTGGTCAATTACCGCTTTCAGGAAGCAAGATTAAATAATGCAAGAAAAGATATAGATGATTGTAAATTAATGGACAAATCGGCGGACACGGGTTTTGTGCATCGCTTTATGATAAAGTCACATTCCTGCTTGCCCTCGTAATAGAAAACTTCTTCCTGCCTTCTGAACAATTCTATGGCAACCAGATTTTCAAGTAGTTTCCCCTTGTTCTCCGAAAACTCTGTGGACAGAAAGCCGAAGCCTATATCAAGAAGATAGACCTTTTTGGGATTCATAACCCTTTTGCGTGGCGAAAAGGAAAATTTATCATGAAGGATAAGAAAAAAAGGTAATAGTTCAATAAATAGCGGAAGGCGTATGGCAGAAGCATGTAGCGGAAGGCTTCAGCCTTCCATGTGCTTTAGTCATACTGTGTTACATGAATATGGAGACCTGAAGGTCTCCGCTACAGGGGCCGTGCAAAGCTCAAAGGCGTAACCTCTACGCCCAAACCCCGCTTCCAGAAGATGGAGGCGGCTACGTGTCTGGGGTTGCCCCTATTTATTGAGCTGATACCAATAGATCATCGTGGCTTCGAAAACATATTTTGAGTGATGTTGGCGAGAATCCAATTGTTGTGATCATGGAAGTGTATTATAAGTCATAGTCTGAATACAGACTGTATTTCCACTGCCGCTTCAGCGCAGCCTGTTGCCGACGGTTTATTTTAATGGCAGATATAATTGTAAAAGGAGTGTATTTATAGAGATGAATTCGGAAATGCAACAGTACATTCAACCCTCACCGACCGTCGACAGCGACAACCCTGCAGTCGCGGAATTCGCCAGGGAGAACTCTGGTAATTCCACCGACCCGAGGGAAAAGGCGATCAGTATTTATTACGCCGTACGGGACGGTATTTGCTACGACCCATATACTCTCGATTTGTCAATCGACGGACTCCGGGCGAGCACCACGTTACGTGTTGGTCGGGGCTGGTGTGTAGCCAAGGCAATCCTTCTCGCGGCTTGTTGCCGGTCTTTAGGAATTCCGGCCAGGCTGGGATTTGCTGACATTAGAAACCACCTGACTACCGCGCGCATGCGTGAGATGATGAAAACAGATATCTTTTTCTGGCACGGCTATACTGCTATTTACTTTAACGGGGTCTGGGTCAAGGCGACACCCGCCTTTAATATTGAGCTCTGTGAACGATTCCGGATAAAGCCTCTCGATTTCAACGGACGCAACGATTCGATATATCACCCGTTTGATCTTGAGGGGAACAGGCACATGGAATACCTGAGATATCGTGGAGAATTTACTGATGTTCCCATTGATCAGATGACCGAGACGTTTCGCCGTGAATACACCTCGGACAAGCCATTCTGGAAGAAAGCGGATTCCGACCGCGAAGTCGAACAGGAGACGCGGGGAAAGCAAGATTAATATGGGATACCGGGAAATATCATTAAAACTGCCCACAGATTATGTTGAGGAGCAGCTCAGGAAGAGACTGGAAAAAGAACTAAAAATCAAGGAGTTCTCGTATCAGATAGAGAATCAGAGCCTTGATGCAAGGAAAAAGAACAACATACACTGGTTGATTCGAGTTGGAATCCTGTCAAAAGAGATCAGGGGAGGCGAACCTGTCAGACCTTCCTCTTTAAACATTCCATATAGAAAAAGAGAGAAGAGGGCAGTTGTTGTCGGAAGCGGTCCTGCCGGATTCTTTTCAGCATTCGTGCTTCAGAAGGCGGGAATCGATACTATTTTGATTGAAAGGGGCTCAGCGGTTGATAAAAGAGCCGAGGGAATCAGAAAGTTTGAAACAACCGGCGTATTCAACTCTATCAGTAATTATGCCTTTGGCGAGGGTGGCGCGGGAACATTTTCTGATGGAAAGTTAACCTCAAGAACCAAACGCATCTCAAAAGAAAAGCAGTTTATGGTATCCAGTTATGTCCATGCGGGAGCGCCGGAAGAGATAGGATATATGGCGCATCCCCATCTTGGAAGTGATAATCTTAAAAAAGTTGTAAAGAATTTAAGGGAAGAATTTCTGAATATTGGCGGAAGCGTGCTCTTCGAAACATTGCTGGAAGATTTGAAGATTAAAGATGGAAAAGTTCATGAAGCGATAACAACCTCAGGCGGAATCGAAGCAGATTATTTTATTATCGCGCCGGGGCATTCGGCATATGAAACATATCGCATGCTGATTGAAAACGGGGTAAAGTTCCGCACAAAAGATTTTGCTATCGGCTGCCGGGTTGAACATCCCCAGGAACTTATTAATATCGCGCAATGGGGTCGGGAAACCCTGCCCGGGGTTAAGGCCGCCCAGTACCGGCTTACATCAAAAGGAGACGGGAATCTTCCCGTGTATACATTTTGCATGTGTCCCGGCGGAGTTGTTATCCCAGCGTCCGCGTATAAAAACGCGAACATAGTAAATGGAATGAGCCGGTATAAGAGAGATGGGAAATTTGCCAACGCGGCCTGTGTTGCAGGCATAAATCCGGAGAAACTGCTCGGCAGAAAAACAGAACCCCTGGAAGCCATTGACTGGCTGGGCGCCCTCGAAGAGAGTTTTTACAACTATTCAAATGGCTATCAGGCCCCATTCTGCACGATACAGGATTTTATTGATAAAAAAGTGCCGGCAAAAACAGTTGAATCGAGTTACCCTCTCGGTTTGAAACCGGCGGCTTTATGGGATTTGCTCCCCTCTGAAGTAAGCGGATCAATCAGGGAAGGGCTGAAGGATTTCAGTAGAAAGATAAAGGGATTTGAGACGGGCATTATTATGGGGCTTGAGAGCAAAACCTCATCCCCAATTCAGGTCCTGCGGGAAAAAACCGGATGTTGCAACGGTTTTGAGAATCTCTATATAGTCGGGGAAGGCAGCGGTTATTCCGGAGGTATAATATCAAGCGGATCAGACGGTATAAAAGCGGCAATGAATATTATTGAAAGAAATTCTCACTTTCTTCAACAGTCGGAGATTCCCCGCAACTTGTTGCGGGGAGCTTCAATTACATAAAGAAAGATTCAATAATGCAAGAAAGAATGTCGGTAATCCTAAATTAATATCTCAATAGACGGAAAATAATTCCGTATATATACATCAATATCGCGGAATTTATTTCGGTCTATTGACAGTGTTGGGCGAGACAAAGAAATATTTACACATTAACCTAAATAAGTTATCATTTATATATGTTGGAATATAGCTATACTGAATATTTTGAAAATGAGGTATTACGAAAACGGCTTTATTTAAAGAAGGAGTGGTGTATTCAGGTCATAGAAAATCCCATCAAGGTTGAGCGTCAAGAACATAACCGTTTTCGATTTTGGGGAGAAATTAAAGAACTTGGTGGACGTGTATTAAGAGTAGTAACACTTGATGATAAGAAGACTATTCATAATGCCTTCCCTGACAGGAGGTTCAAACTATGAAACTAAATTATTATCATGAAACAGATTCGCTCTATATTGATCTGTCTTCTAAAACAAGCAAGGAAAGCGTAGAAATATCCGAAGGTGTCGTTATAGACTATGATGAAGATGGCGATATAACAGGGATTGACATTGATAATGCAAGTCGTAAAATCGATCTTAAAGAAGTTATTCTGAACAAAGTACCCGCACAACTTCAGGCAATCACGGCTTAATCAAAAAAAATGTCGAACCAGTCAGTTCACCCGACCGGAAAAGCATTGGCGTTTTTCGCATCAATATCATTTTGTGTAAAACTTTACATCTGCCAACTTCATCTTTGGCTTTTCCGGCCGGTGACTTCAGCGTTGGGCGAATAAATTTATTTGACATGGTCCAAAGTGTGGATTAGTATAGCTATAAAAATCCACATTGAAAAGGTGTAATATGAGAACAATTCAAATGACCCTTGATGATGATCTTGTCAAAACGGTTGACCGCGTTTCGAAGCAACTTCGCACAAGCCGTTCTGCTTTCACACGAAAGGCGCTTCGTGAGGCGCTTGCCCGCTACAACCTTGAGCAAATGGAGCGCAAACACCTCCAAGGGTACGAGCGGCGCCCAGTTGCTGCCGATGAGTTTTCGGTTTGGGAAACAGAGCAAGCCTGGGGTGACGAATGAAACACGGCGAAATACGTTGGTACAAGTTTTTAAAGCCGGACAAAAAGAGGCCGGTTCTTATCCTGACACGAGATTCAGTGTTGGAATATCTTGGTGAAGTAACTGTCGCACCCATTACAACTATAGTCCGCAATATACCATCCGAAGTGTTTCTTTCGAAGGCCGACGGCATGCCCCGAGATTGCGCTGTCAACTGTGACCACTTGCAAACTGTTTCGAAGGGGAAAATCGGATCATTGATCATGTCCTTGCCTCTGGGAAAGATGGTTGATGTCGGGCGGGCAGTCCGCTTTGCCCTCGATGTTTGAGACGGGAACGGCCAACCTGTCAGTTCCAGGTGACAGCCAGAAACAGCGCCCGTTTTTATTCAAGGATATTGGGGATGGGGTAAAAGAATAACAGTCGGGAATAAAGGGCGTTGCTGAGCAAAACAAATAAATCTGTCCCCTGTCCCCTTGAAAAGCAATCGGTCGCTCGAGACGAACAGTGGACTCCTATATAGCCGATCTCAAGGCCGCGACACAGTTGGACATCGACCTCAAGATATACCGCATGAACCGCCTCGGCATCCCCCAAGACAGGCTTGCAAAGAGATTGAACGTGCCCCAGCAGACAATATCAAGGCATTTACCCAAAATGCCAGGATTGGCAAAATGGGTAAATAGCGATTTATCGAAAGGCTTC
>JAUWQS010000166.1 GCA_030610915.1 Pseudomonadota bacterium
ACTATGACATCCGCCCTGTTCAGCGCCTTTGCCGGTTCGCGAAGGGTTCCCCTCGGCAGCAGGAAACCGTTCCCGAAGGGTCTTTTGTCATTTAAGAGGACGACGTCTATATCTCTGGATAGACCCCGGTGCTGAAAGGCATCATCCAGAATCAGGATATCGGCTTCCAGATGATCCACTGCGTATTTTCCGGTCAGGTATCTCTTTGGTCCCGTAATAACAGGCACATCGCTAACCGAGCCGGCGATGAGCACCGGTTCGTCGCCCGCTTCATCATGTCCCATAAAGATATGCCTTCCGTCGGATACAACATTAACGGAATTTCTGTTTTTGCCTCCATATCCCCTGCTCAGTACGGCTGGCCTGTACCCGTGCTCTTTTAACAGATTTGCCAGCATGATAACCATCGGAGTCTTGCCTGTTCCCCCCACCGTTATGTTTCCTATGCTGATCACCTTGCATTCAATCTTCCTTGTCTTAAAAAGACCACAGTCATACAACAGATTTCTCAGACAAACAGCCCCACCATAAAGGAGAGACAGCAAGTAGAAGGAAAAGAGAAGCGGATGCATAACGTCAGGCTCGCTGTCGTCATGTAGTATGTCTATCAGCAAGCCTTTCATTTGAATCACCATTTTTGAACTGCAAATTGTATAACTTAAAATATTCGCCTCTTTTCTCAAGGAGTGACTCGTGGGCGCCTTCTTCAACTATCTCTCCATTGACAAGAACCAGTATCCTGTCTGCGTTCCTTATGGTTGAGAGCCGGTGGGCAATTATCAGGGTTGTTCTCCCTCTCATCAGGTTCTCCAGGGCATCCTGAACCTCTATCTCCGCCTCCGTGTCGAGAGATGAGGTAGCCTCGTCTAAGATCAATATCGGAGCATCCTTAAGAAGAGCCCTCGCTATAGAGATCCTCTGCCTCTCGCCACCGGAGAGCTTTGCCCCCTGTTCTCCGATGATCGTATCATATCCATCCGGCAGGCCAACAATGAAATCGTGGGCATTTGCCATCCTGGCTGCCTCTGTTATGTTAGCCTCGTCTTTACTTATATCACCGTAGGCAATATTGTTTTTAACGGTGTCATTGAAGAGTATCGTCTGCTGAGTGACAATGCCTATCTGATCTCGCAGTGATTTCATGGTGACATCACGTATATCGTGACCGTCTATGGCTATGCTTCCTCCTGCTACATCGTAGAATCTCGGTATCAGATTGACAAGGGTGGTCTTCCCGCCGCCGCTCATGCCGACAAAGGCAACTGCCTCTCCGGCTTTAATCTCAAGATTTATATTCTTTAAGGTTGGGGTATCATTATAGCTGAAAGAAACATCCTGAATCTTAATGCCGCTTGAGATCGGGGGCAGATCTATTGCGTCCTTCCTGTCCTTTATCTCGGGGGTGACGTCCATTACGCCGAAGACGCGAATGGCTGCGGCGATCCCCTGCTGGATGGTATTGTTGACGTTGGTCAGCCTTTTAATCGGCTCATAAAGCATGATAAGAGCGGTGAGGAATGAAAAGAAGTTGCCCGGCGTCGAGACGCCTTTAATCACCTGATAACCTCCATAATATATAATCGCTGCGATCCCTATTCCCCCTAAGAACTCCATAAACGGGCTGGATATTGCATTTACGGATACGGACTTCATCGTAAGCCTGAAGAGACGCTCATTCTCTTTTCCGAACCTTTCGTTTTCGTAATCTTCCATTCCGAATGCCTTTACTATCCTGACGCCGGATATGGTTTCCTGAAGAAGGGAGGAGAAGCTTCCCATGGTGACCTGGGTGCGGGTGGCGATCTTTCTCATCTTTTTGCCGAATTTCGCTATTGGATAGATGGTAAGTGGAAAAACAACCATTGCCACAATGGCCATTTTCCAGTCTCGATAGAATACCACAAATATAAGACAGATGATGGTGAATGAGTCTTTCATCAAACTGGTCACCGCCACCGACACCGCCCCCCGAATAAAGCCTACATCGTTGGTTATCCGTGACATGAGTGTGCCGGTTGGATTTCTGGCAAAAAACGAAAGCGCCTGTCTTTGTATGTGACTGTAGAGTTGGCTTCTAAGGTCCGTTACTACCCGGTGCCCGATATAGTTCATCAGGACTTTCTGGCCATAGCTGCATGCCCCTTTCAGCAGATATATAACAATTATCGCTATCGGTATCAGCCTTAACATATCGGCGTTTTTTTTCAGGAATATCTCGTCGAGGGCGGGTTTGACAAGAAAGGCGGTGGCGGAGGTTGCTACCCCAACAATGAGCATGCAAAGCGTTGCCAGGACAAACTTGAGTACATGCGGTCTTGCGAGCCTTAAGAGACGTTTATATATGTTCATGGTTTACCGTTCGCTGAACGTTGAAATTAGAAATTGGAAATTTGGCCTTCATGTTTTTGTACTGTTGATGAACGCATTCAATTTTGGGCCGAGTTTTTCAACTATTGCTTTGTATTCTGTCGCGTTTGACTCAGATAAAACTTTTCTTCTGATAAGTTTTCGTAACCATGATTTGGTTTCTTCAAATGAACCTCTTGAATATAGATAGAACTTTTTCCTGTCAGCGGGAGTATATCGACCATACCCTTCTGCTATATTTGCAGCTATGCTGTCAGATGATCGTATTATCTGATAGCCCACGGTGTTCTGGACCTTTTTGTTCCACTTATCAAAGTCGTGCCAGATCATATCTGATAACGCTTCTGCCAGTTTGTAAACATCCAACTCGTAAACTCGTTTCATCCCTGCCTGTGCGTGCCCCTGTCTGCCATGCCGGAACAGGCGGGCGCACGCAGACAGGTCTCCCCCAAATTTCTACTTTCCAATTTCAAGTTTCAAGCCGTGTTCGGCTTTATAACATCATCTCATATGCCAGCTTGGCCGCCCTTTCGGCCGCGCCGGGACTGCCCAGTTTTCTTCTTACCCTGGATAGATCATGTTTTATTTTGTCCATTCTCGAATTATCCGTAAGTATGTTATGAATCTCCTCCGCCATATTTACAGGTGTAGCTTCACCCTGTATAAACTCCGGAACGATTGTCCTTCCCGCAATTATATTGACCAGACCGATATTGTCCACCTTAATGAACTTCTTGCCTATATAATAAGAAAGGAAGGAAATCTTGTATATGATAATCATCGGCGTTTCCAGCAGAGCGGTCTCCAGAGTGGCCGTCCCGGAGGCAACCATGGCAATGTCCGACACGCCGATTACATCGTAAATATCGTTACTTACAACCCTGATTTCTACGGGATACCGGTCAATTATCTTTGTCACAAAGTCAACCTCTATTGTATCGGCCAGGGGCAGCACAAACTGAATCGGGGCAAGTTTTCCGCTGAGAATCTCAGCCGCTTCCAGCATCTTCGGAAGAAGCTTCTTAACCTCGTTTTTCCTGCTTCCCGGGAGAATTCCTACCGTCGTAAATCCATCTTTTAGTCCAAATCTTTCCAATGCCTCTTCCCTCGAATATCTCTTCCTTACTACATCGAGAAGGGGATGTCCGACAAAGCTGACCTCTAATTTAGACTTATCATATACCTGTGCCTCAAAGGGAAGAATAACCGCCATCCTGTCAACAACTCTCTCGATTTTCCTGACCCTCTTTTTTCTCCATGCCCATACCTGAGGGCTTATGTAGTAAAAAACCTTGACCCCGTTTTTTTTGGCCGCCCTGGCAAGCGGCAGGTTAAAGTCGGGATAATCGATCAGTATCAGAAGATCGGGTCTTGATTCACGCAGGGATCTTTTAAGCAAACCCATAACATTCAATATAAACCTGAGCTTAAAGATGACTTCCGTAAGCCCGACAACCGCCATATCGGATGAATTAGCAATAAGCCTGGTCCCTGTCTCCTCTAATTTTCTCCCCCCGATTCCATAAAATCTGACAGAAGGATCTATACGCTGAATTGCCCTTATCAGATTGGAACCGTGCAGGTCTCCGGACGCCTCTCCCGCAACGATCATCACATTTTTTGATTTGTCATTTACCTCGCAAGGCAAGGCAGGGGGGTGTTTGTCAGGAAGGATTTTAAACCGGCTTTCTTGTATCATTGGATACCGATTTTCATCTTCTCAATAATGTGGAGCGCCAATTTCAGTGACTCCCTCCCATCATTGCCGGAAACTAATGGCGGAGCCCTCCTGGTGACGGAGTCAAGGAAAGATATTACCTCCTCCTCCAATGGGTCCTCTTTTTTTACCTCCACATTGTTCCGGACTATCTCTATCCCGCCTTCGGAAACACTCTTCCTGCCAAGCGAGATCAGTTCCCTCTTTCCATAGTCGACGGAATGATACCCTTCAACCCCAAAAAACCTTATCTTCTGCATTTTTTTATTTGTTATCCGGCTTGCGGTAATGTTGGCCACGCAACCGCTCTCGAAGGTAATCCTGGCGTTGGCGATATCAACCTTGTTCGATAGAACGGATACACCGACCGCTTCTACATCCATTACAGGGGATTTTACAAAATGAAGTATTATATCAAGGTCGTGAATCATCAGATCCAGGATTACGTCAACATCCGTCCCACGGCTCCCAAAGGGGTGAAGACGATGAGCCTCAATAAAAAGAGGCGCTCTTGTAACCTTTTCCAGGGCGACTATGGCGGGATTGAATCTTTCAATAAATCCTATCTGAAGTTTCGCGCCCTTCTCATCAGAAATTGCGACAAGCTCATCGGCCTCCCTGAGGGTTGCCGTCATGGGCTTTTCAAGAAGGACATCAACTCCCGATTCAAGAAAGTCTTTTGCGATTTTATGATGCAACCCGGTCGGGACGGCGATACTTACCGCGTCAACCTTTCCTGCAAGGTCACGGTGGTCGAACATGGCATCGCAGTCGTATTTTTCTGCGGCTAAAAGCGCGGATTTTTTAACCACGTCAACCACACCAATAACTTCGCAGTTTGCCAGTTTTTGATATTTTTGCAGATGGTAGTTCCCGAGATGTCCCGTTCCCACCACGCGCTCTCTTATTTTCTTCATCTGTCCCTTTGTTTC
>JAUWQS010000270.1 GCA_030610915.1 Pseudomonadota bacterium
TCCATTCTAAGCAACTCCTTTTCCTCCTATCTCAATGGTTTATAATAAACCATCTTAACAGGAAATGAACTGCTCTGGGTGGTCAATTTTGGGTTAGCACAAACCCCTTTTGCTGGTCAATTTTAGGTTAGCACAACCACCCATGACACAGAAAGAGCTTTCCACTGTTACCAGACTCGGATGTTACAGATGCGCAACCATTGATTCAGTAATCAAGACAGCAGATAAGCATAACGTCAGTCTAATCCTGATCGAGGATGGACGTGTCTCTATCCATAAAGACTGGAACTGGCAGGACAAATATCTGAGGCCTCTAAAGAAGCGAGGGTACAATGTGCATGTAATATCATTTTCAAAAGGGACGCCCCAGGCTATTCTTGAAATCGGAAAGCTGCTTCACAGAGAGGAAAAGGCCGGCAGGCTTGCCGCAAAGTATACCAAGGCATATAAGAAAGCCATGGACGCGATTTCAGGACCCAAAACAAGCAAGAAAACCTTAATACTGCAAGGGTTAGGCAGGCGCGGTGTCCGGGTAGAGGCGCCGGGAGGCTATTCGGACAAATTTCTGCTTGAGCCGCTGAGGTGTGTAAATGTGGGAGATTTGGCCAAAGATCAGGATACGAAAGTAAATAAAGGGTATTTCTTGCTTGAGGACTGGCAGGCCGTTTCAAATGCAAATCCCGATATCATTGTAAAATATGGAAACCCCTGTGCTGTGGAAAAGAGCCTTGCCCGGGCATTAAAGAAGCGCCCTGAACTGGCAAAGGTTCCAGCCATAAAAAACCATGAGATTTATACCCTTCCATTCTATATGGACTCTTCGGTGACTCAGTATCCAACGATTTTGAAGGCATGGTTTGACGCTGTTTACAAAAAATGAAAGTGACTACTCAGCCACAGATTCACACAGATGAACACAGATAGGTTTAAATACAAAGAAATCACATGACTATACAGGTGGGTAGTTCGAGTTACAAGTTAAAAACTCGAAATTATGAAATAACTGGGTGAAGACAGGAAATAGGAGAAAAAATATCAGTGATAATCTGCGTAGATCGGTGGCTGAATAGTTACAACGGTTAAAAGTTATCAACCGTGAACCTGAGTAGTTCCAAATGAAAAAGGAAAGTATGATGAAACCGGGTGGAATCATGGGAAAAGGGATGAGTCAAAGTAATTTTATCAGCGCAACAATAAAGGCTGCCTGAGCAATAAGCATACCGGCTACCCACTTGATAACACTAACCTTTGATTCGGCAATCTCTGTTCTAAGCTCAGAGCGGAGTAACTCAATATCTTTTTTGAGTTCAGCACGAACAGATTCAATATATTTCGTAAGATTACTTTCGGTAGTTTTGAGGTCTTTCGTAAGATTACTTTCGGTAGTTTTAAGATCGCTTCTAAGTATCTCAATATCTTTTTTGAGCTCAGCCCTGACTGACTCAATATATTTTGTAAGATTGCTTTCGGTTGTTTTCAGGTCGTTCTTGCCGGCAAGATTTTCTTCTATCATTTCTCTGAAGACCTCGGCAATTTCCTTGGCGGAGTCTTCACTTAGACCAGTGGCTTTAAGGCGGCTGTAAATGTTCAGAGTGTCAATAGCAAGAGGCATTTTACTGTTTTCCCATGAAAATCGGCAGACTGTAGTTTAAAATAAACGCAACTACTCAGCCACAGATTTACACGGATAAACACAGATAGATTTAAATACAAAGAAATCAAGTGACTACGTGAATGGTTACAATAAAAAAATCAGTGATAATCTGCGTAGATCGGTGGCTAAATAATTATAAAAGTAACTACTCAGTCGACAACAGCTTCAGCCTGACTACCTGAGTAGTTACAAGTAAACTAACACATTGGCATTCCTTATGTCAATTTTTTAGGTAGATCGATTTAACGTCTAATCGATATTCTGTCGTTGAAGGGGGGGGGGATAAGATTATTTGTGCAGGGAAAGGCGGCTTCCATCCGGCAAGAAGTGAGACCGCCTTTCCCCCGGGAAGCAGGCCTGGCTGAATTTATGGCCGGGCCGCCCCCTGGTTCTTTTTCCTACCAGAGCAAGGGTTACTGTCAATTGTCATATAAATAATGGAGGAGGAAGAACTAAAATGAAGCGGTTTAGATTGATGTTGTGTGTGTTAGCTCTGGCTATGGTCTTTGCCTTTCCGGCGCAGGCGCAGGAGGCGATGGAACTTGAGAAAACGGTGGTTGCAGCCACACGTACAGAGACGCCGGTGGAAAATCTGTCGGTGAGTGTTACAGTCATAACAAAGGATGACATAGAGAAGATGCACGCCAAGACGGTGGATGATGTGTTGAACAAGGCGGCCGGAATAACCATCAGCCCTTTACGGCTCTTCCGCTGAAGCCAAGAACACCAATGCATCGGTGGGTACTGACATATGGTTGGGGAAATCATTGCTGAAACTCGACTATGAATATTTTTATCAGGAATATCTCCACAGGACTTCCACTGAATGTGACGGAGAAAATGACACTCATAAATACAGTCTGAATTACTCTCTTCCTGTAGGAAAGATAGATTTGAATATCAAATCTTACTATTTCGACTACAATCCAGAGACAAAGAGCCACAAATATAACAGCGCCACAGGAAAATACGATAAGCCTTATTATGACAATGACATCCCCAAGGAAGACTGGGGTTCTATGTTACAGGCGAGCTGTCCATTTGGAAGCCACCGTTTGACAATCGGTAGCGACCTGAAATGGGGTAAGTGTGACTCTAAGTATCATTATTATGGAAAAGGGGACAGAGACTTCAGCGGAAAGCAGGATTTCTATTCCTTCAATTTTTGCAAATGATGAGTGGCTGATAGGTGACAAATTTATCTTAAGCGCCGGGGTACGCTACGATCACTGGAAGAACCATGACGCCGATTTTTATGATGATACCACCGCCACGCCACGGAGCATCAAATATCCTGATAAGACCGATGATCACTGGTCTCCAATGGCAGGGGTTGTCTATAAGCTGAAAGAAGACACAAAGCTTCGGGCATCCTTTGAAACAGGATTCAGGGCGCCATCTTTCTATTACCTCTACAAATCCTGCCCCCACGGAGTGACCAGGTTCGATCTTGCCAACCCTGAGCTTGGACCGGAGAAGATGACATGGTCCTATGACGTAGGGGTTGATATGAAACCTAACAAAAACCTTGACTTGACTTTTACATGGGTACCACAGCAGCTTTAAGGATTTCCTTGGAGATAGGACACTGGAGCCGGGAGAGGTGCCTTCCTACTTTACACCTGATCCCGGAATGGCTGTAATACAAGAGGTAAACGTTGGGAGAGTTGAGATATATGGGGCTGAAGCCGGCCTGGAGTATGCCTTTAACAGTAGGTGGTCCGCCTTTGCAAACCACACATATAATGTATCAGCTCAATAAATAGGGGGATTACATTTTTAAAGTGTTGGTCTCGAACCACGATAAGCGTTCACCGAACATTGAAATTAGAAATTAGAAATTGGAAATTCAGCCTTCATGCTTTTGTACTGCTCGGCTGAGCTCA
>JAUWQS010000457.1 GCA_030610915.1 Pseudomonadota bacterium
GATTGTGAATCTTAGCCATTCACGACTTGAAATTGGAAATTAGAAATTTGGGAGAGATAAAACGAATTTACGAGTTGACAGGCTTCGGCGTGAGCTCAGTCGAGTCGTACAAAAGCATGAAGGCCGAGTTTCCAATTTCTATTTTCTATTTTCTAATTTCAATATTCAGTAAACGCTTACCGTGGATCGAGACCAACACTTTAAAAATGTAATCCCCTATTTATTGAGCTGACATGGAACCTACTTGTCTTCGCCAAAGATATCGGCGGAAAAGATATATATCCTGGTATCTTTGTCCTTCCAGGCATCGGATGGGAGTCCAGCTTTATGACAGGTCTCTTTCAGAAAGGTAAGCCTGTCCCATTTATACTGCGTGGCCACCTGGGGAAGAAGAAGACCGGAACAAAAACCCTTTATTAGATAGATGCCATGAACACCTATATCTATTTCATTTATATCCTTGATTTCCCTCAGTGGTGTGAGTACCGATATCTCAATCGACAGGTCTTTTAACTCCTCCCGGATAAGCGGGGGGAATCTTGGGTCATTGAAGGCGGCCGCCTGCGTCATCTCTTCTATAGTCCTGTACAGCGGCTTTTTTGCCTCTATATATCCTATACATCCCCTCAACTGCCCATGTTTATGAAGAGTTACAAATCCGCCCCTTTTCTCGTTAAGGGTGGTTGATTTTAGAGGACGAAATTCGGGGGTTTTTTTGCCGGCAAGTCTGCTTTCAATCGTCTTTCTGGCAATCTCAAGGAGTTTGTTTCTCTCCGCTTCAGAAAGTCCCATATCGATTCCCGCACGTTTTTTATCCTTGACAGGCTCGGCGGCATTACCCTTATAAAAGACCGCAGAGGCATACCCGACGACACTGCCTTTGTCTCCTGCAACATCACCTGAATTGGCGTATTTCAACAGCTTTGGACTGTCGGCGCCAAGCCTCTTTGCAACCATCATGGCAACTGCCATCGGACCCCCGCCACAGGCTTCACAGAGGCCGCCTTTCAGGTCTCTTAGAAGGCCGTCTGCGTCCATCCTTTTTATATGATCCAGCACCACTGAATCAAGCTTGACTGCCTTTCCATAAGGGTGGAAATGGGAGAGATCGGAGCTTCCTACTATCAGGATTCTTTTATCGGAGGCCGATTTATAAATGGCTTCAGCCAACTCCCCGCAACTGTGCTTGTCCTGATCCCCCATGACTATCGGGACAAAGTTAAATTCGCCCAGGGCCACCTGAAGAAAGGGGAGTTGAATCTCGACCGAATGTTCCTCACTATGAGCAGACGGGACAAAAGATATCATCGGACTTTGAGCAATAATCCTGTTCGCCAGCTCAACATCCACGGGAACAATTCCCAGAGGCGTTTGATATCCACCTTTATTATATACGGAAGCCCCTTGAAAATAAGCGCGGTGGCTCGGTCCTATGACTATTACAACATCAAAGGTTTTACACTCGACATGCTTGTAAGAATGGGCGGCAATCTGCCCGGAATATATATAACCTGCATGGGGTACAATCAGGGCTGCCACCCTGCCACCCAAAGGTTGGGCCGGCACATTCTTAAGAAAACCATCTATTTCGGACGCTAAAATCTTTGGATCCCCGGGATACCAGGATCCTGCGATAACCGATTCTCTCACATTATTCATATTTACCCCCTCTCCCATTTCAGGCCACGCTAAAAATGGACGTAACTACTCAGGTTCACAGTTCCGGGGTTCACGGTTTAACGGTTGAAGGAAGAGAATCGAGTAATATCTCAATGAATTTGGGTATGGGCGACTTTAGTCGCCCATATCGGGAGGTTAAAAACTCCCCTTCCCTAATTTATTGAGAAGTTACAGAATTGATTTGATTGGAACTTTTTTAACCGTGAACTGTGAACCTGACAACCTGAGTAGTTACAAATATGTAAGGAACGATATCAAAAAAGAAGTTAAAATGTCAATAAAATAGTAATAGCTCAATAAATAGGGGCAAACTCCGGTATGTAAAAGTGATTGTGAATCTTAGCCATTCACGGCTTGAAATTGGAAATTAGAAATTTGGGAGAGATGAAACGAATTTACGAGTTGACAGACTTCGGCGTGAGCTCA
>JAUWQS010000188.1 GCA_030610915.1 Pseudomonadota bacterium
AGCCTAACCCGGACAAGCCGGAACCGGAAGTCGGAAATCAGGCGGGTGGCATGGACAAACTCGTTTGTCCGTGCGTAATTATTCAGGCTGAAAGCTCAAAGCTTTTTGTTGGGTTTCGTACCTCAACCCAACCTACAACTATCGCTCTCTAACCTTGAACCGTGAACCCTTGAACCGTGAACCGTGAACCTGAGCAGTTACAATATCTTCTATTTCCTCCGTCAACCGTTCCCTTCTACTCTTTTCCGCCACATATATGGATCTTAATTTGTCAATGGCGGAATCCAGACTGTCATTAATAATTACATAATTATACCACACAATCTCCTTTATTTCATCCATCGCCTTTTTAAAACGCCTCTCAACGGCCTCTTCTTCCTCAAACCCCCTTTGTCTCAACCTTACTTTCAGTTTACCAATGGAGGGCGGGAGGACAAACACAAAGATGCCTCCCGGGTAATTTTCCTTTAATCCCTTTGCGCCATATGGATCGGTATCCAGTATAAGATCATAACCCTTTTCCAGAAAATCTCTCATTGTCCTGCCGGATGTCCCGTACAGATATCCATAATTTTCTGTCCATTCGGCAAATTCCCCTCCATCTATCCGTTCTTTAAACTCACTCTCAGAAATAAAATAATAATCTTTGCCATTCTCTTCTCCGGGGCGAGGAGGTCTTGTGGTATAAGAGACTGAAAACCGCACATTCGGCAGCATCTTCAAAGCCCCTTTACAGATAGAAGTCTTACCGGCGCCTGAAGGAGCGGACACTACAATAAACAATCCCTCTTTACTGCTTCCGGAATCCCTGTTTTTCTTCATATCCATCCAGCTTACGTAGTAGCTCAATAAATAGGGGTAGAGGCGACGCTAATCGCCCACATCGGGAGGTTAAAACCTCCCCTATCTATTTTATTGTGAGCTGATACCAGCTTACCTCTCATCGTAACGGTTCACGGTTCGGGCGGTTCACGGGTTAAATTTCTCGTAAGTGTTCACCGCAGAGCTCACAGAGAGCGCAGAGAAACTATTCTTGTAAGCCAAGAGCTAAGATCGTTAAATTGTTGAGTCGTCGAGTAGTTGAGTTGTTCAAAGACATTCACCATTTAACCAACTAACCCGGGGATAAGCTGAAAGCAACATGTAATAACCCACAGTTAAGTAGTTACGCACGGACAAACAAGTTTGTCCATGCCACCCGCCAAAAGCAGTGGTTAGTGGTCAGTGGTCAAAAGCTCTCTGATCCCTGACCACTGTTCACTTTGTCCATGCCACCCGCCCGCCAGTTAATCATAAGCTAATTGTTTTGCCGTCTCTGCGTTCTCTGCGCTCTCTGCGGTGAACGGATACAATTTCTCGTTCCCACGGCTTCCGCATGGGAGACAGGCAAACTTCTTCCGCCCAATTTTGGTCATTGTGAGGAGTAAGTGATATCTCCCTGGGTGCGTCCAACCGTGAACCGTGAACCTTTTTCATTCAACATTAGCCGCCTGTTCCCTTAACTTTGAAAGTTCGTCCTTGATTTCAATTACCTTACGAGATATCTCCACATCGGAGCTCTTGGAGCCTAAGGTATTTACCTCTCTGCCCATCTCCTGAAGCAAGAAATCCATCTTTCTCCCCACAGCGCCACTGCCCTCCAACATCTCACAAAATTGACCGATATGGCTCTCAAAACGCACAATCTCCTCGGTAATATCACTCCTCTCGGTCATAATCGCAACCTCCTGACACAACCTCTGCTCATCAAGTTCAACCTCTTTCAGTAATTCCTTCAGGCGGTCTGAAAGCCTCTTTTTATACTCGGAGATGACCTGCGGCACCCTTGATTTTACGGAATTGAGACAATCCCTGATAATGTCAAGTCGTGACAGGAAGTCTCTGTAAATAGCATCCCCTTCCTTTTCTCTCATCTCAATTAGCGCATCGATGGATGCATCGAGGGTCTTTTCAGTCTCTTTCCAGACAGCTTCCATATCCACCTCGATCTCGGCAGGAACAATTGCATCTCTAAGCCCGGCAATCATATTCAAGGATACCTCATCCTTAAGACCAAGCTCATTCCTCATCTGGGTCAGCAAAGAATGGTAGCTGTGAATAAGCGGAAGATTCAACTGGAGTTTTCCTTTATCTTCCAGATTAATGCCTTCCACGATTCGAATACTTACATCTATTTTTCCCCTGAACAACCTTTCGCCTATTTTTTTCTTGATCTTCCCCTCCAGGGAAAAGAATTTGTTCGGAAGATGAACAAAAATATCGAGGTAGCGATGGTTGAGCGCCTTAATCTCTACAATTAGCTCGCCACTTTCCAAAACCGGTTCTGTCCTGCTGTAGCCTGTCATGCTTCTTATCATCTAAAATACTCCTCCCATCCGCAGATTAGAACGTTGAAATTAGAAATTAGAAATTGGGAATTGGGCCTCTACGCTTTTGTACTGCTCGACTGAGCTCGCCGAAGTCTGTCAACTCGTAAACTTGTTTCATCCCCCCCAAATTTCTAATTTCCAATTTCAAGTTTCAAGCCGTGTCTGTGGATTCTAATTTCAGTTGCAAAAGGTACTTCTCCCTTATCCGGTTAAACATCTCTATGATCTTTTTTTCGGCATAGTCAGGGTAAGTCCATTCGAGCGGTTGGAATGTCTTATCCTTGTAAATCAAAGTCAAATCGGCATGTACCCCATCCCTCAGATAGGGGCGATGCGCATAGCCCTTTCCAGTGGCAAGTATCAAATGATATTGGGATATATAACCAGGGTCGATATTTACTCGCCTTTTGCCATTGCTTGAAAATCTCTCCTCGACGCCATTGGCAAAGGTCTTAATTTCAGGAAGGGACTCCGGCCTTATCAGGTCTTCGAAAAAAGCGAATCTCCTTATTAGAGACTTTCCCGTCTCCTTTTCATAATAATCGGTATAATCGAAAGGGATAAACTTACTTACAAAATCAACTCCACCATATTTTGCGGATAATTCCTTCAATGCCTCCGTTAGCAGATGTCTGTCCGCGGAGAATATACTTGATATCAGCTTTACCGGCTCCGACCTCTTCAGTTTACTCATAACACGACAGGTTAATCAATTGATGACCCCTCGATCTTATCTTGAAGGGAACTTCGAGGTAGGCTTCTTGAATGTCGGAACGAAACGCCTTCAGGGATTCCGGATCGGCGCAGTATACGAGAACCCCACCCCCTCCACCGGCGCCGAGAGGAAATGATGCGCACTTTCTAACTTCGGCAAGCGCTGAAATCTCCTCTGCCCCTGACATATACTCGGGACAAAGGGTTGTGCGGATCTCACGATATGCCTGTATTGAATCAGAGACCTTGTCCCATCTGCGCAGCCGCAGGCCCTCACGGAAGAGATATGCAACCTCCAATTTTTTGGCATGGAGTCTATACCCCTCAGGTGTTCCTAAAGCATCCATCCAGACAGAGTTGGTGTCCGTGCTGAGGTGGGTTCGTCCTGTATGGAAGATCGCCATCCGTCGTTCCAGGTCTCTATAATTCTCCGGCTGGATCAACTCTGTGCGTATTGACTCACCATAACCGGTCCCCGGCTGTCCCGGTATACCCCACGGAAACCAGATATAATCGACAATCCCTCCATAAATAACATTGGACTGCTCTTGGGTGCCGGTAAGGCTAACCCCTGAATACTGCTCCATCCGAGACGCCATGGGAATAAGCTGTGCCTCGCTAAGTGGCTGCCCCGCCAGTTCATTTGCGAGAATGCATACTCCTGTCGCTGCCGTAGCCGACCCGCCGAGACCTGACGATAGAGTGCCAGGGCGAATATTGCGCAGCACAAATTTGACACCTTTGAGTCCAAAGGAGTCAAGTATCTTGAGCAACCAGTTCTCTTTCGTTGGAGGCACAGCGCCGGACTTGCCTCTTACCTCAGTTCCATAATCCATAGATTGAACTGCGATGAGATCGGGATCAAAAGGGTGAGCTTCGATCTTTGTTCCGGTATCTATTGTGATTCCTATGGTCCGGGGGAGCCTGCGTGTCCACTTCATTTCCGGCTCTGCCTCAATATCGGCAGGTATTTGCGGCATCGACCAGAGAGATTGCTGAAATTCAGGCAGGTCTAAACTGGAGCCGGGGCCATCGATCCGGTTATAAGCAATAACACTCGGCAGGGTGTCATTTTTTGAAGCCTCTTCTAACCGGTCATGAAGTTGGATGGACATATTTCCTCACTTTGGTTGGTTGTAGAATTGAAATTGGAAATTAGAAATTGGAAATTCAGCCTTCATGCTTTTGTACTGCTCGACTGAGCTCACGCCGAAGTCATTTTGGCACGAATTTTACGACTAAGGGACTAAAGTCGCGCTCGGTTCCTGGATAGTTGTCAACAAATAAAGGCAAAGGCTTGTGCTACCCCTACGGTCATGATATTAGACCTGTATGACAGCATTTTATTGAGGAGGTCGTAGATGAGGATTATAATTTTGGGCTCACCCGGAGCCGGCAAGGGAACAGTGGCAAAACTTCTTTGCGGTTTTGATGGATCTGTGCAGATTTCGAC
>JAUWQS010000010.1 GCA_030610915.1 Pseudomonadota bacterium
TGTCTTGGTGGCTACCATGAAAAAAATAAGAGTGCTCATCGTTGACGATTCCGCTATTGTGAGGAAGATATTTTCTGAGAAACTTGTAAAGTTTCCCGATATCGAGGTAGTGGGGACGGCCCCGGATCCTTTCGTTGCGAGAGATAAGATTGTGAGGCTTAAGCCGGACGTGGTAACCTTAGATATTGAGATGCCGAGAATGGACGGCCTGACCTTTCTCAGGAAGTTGATGAGGCACTATCCTCTGCCGGTGATTATTGTCAGTTCTCTGACGCCAAAAGGGGGAAAATTGACGTTGGAGGCGATGGATATCGGGGCTGTGGAGGTTATTGGAAAGCCTGGCGGTCCCTATTCGGTCGATGATATGACTGTCCAGTTAGCGGAGAAAATCAGGGCTGCATCGAGGGTAAATGTAAGAAGGAAGACCTCAGACGAAGGGGCCGCTTCCGGGAGGTCTGAACCGATAAAAGCCCTTGCAGAGACCTCTGACAAGGTTATTGTCATCGGCTCCTCTACAGGCGGGACTGAGGCGCTGAAAGAAGTCCTGACAGGAATGCCCCCGAATTCGCCGGGGATACTTGTGGTGCAGCATATGCCGGCTACGTTTACAACTGCATTTGCGCAGCGTCTCGATGGCATCTGCCAGGTCACGGTGAAGGAGGCGCAAAACAGTGATTCCGTGAATATAGGGACGGCATTGATTGCTCCGGGCAACTATCATATGATTTTAAGGAGAAGCGGCGCCAGGTATTATGTTGAGGTGAAGGATGGTCCGATGGTTCATCATCAGCGTCCCTCAGTTGATGTATTGTTCAAGTCGACTGCGAGGTCGGCGGGATCGAATTCAATCGGTGCTATTCTTACCGGCATGGGATCGGATGGAGCGCAAGGGCTTTTAGAGATGAAACAGGCGGGCGCAAGAACAATTGCCCAGGATGAAAGATCGTGTATCGTCTTCGGAATGCCGAAAGAGGCGATAAAATTGGGGGCTGCGGATAAAGTGGCGCCATTGGATCAGGTCGCCAGGGAGATAGTGAAGATGGTTTAGCTCAGGTTGTTTAGGCTGAAGGTAGAAGGCTGTAGGCTGTAGGTGGCCCTTCGGCAGGCTCAGGGTACGGTTTGAGGGACGTACCCTGAGCTTGTCGAAGGGCTAACAGCCTTCAGCCTAAGCAACCTAAACAAGGTGTAAATTATGGAAGAATATGACTCTTTAATGAGGTTGATCGATGGGATGGCCTCCGACCTTTTGTTTGTTGAAAAGGATGATATTGACGTGCCGGCTGCAGGCAAGTTTCTTAATGATCTGGATGACCTGATTAAAGAGGCGCAAGCCTTGAATATAGCTCAGTTGAAACGTGTGGCCGTCGGGCTTGGGAGCCTTCTCGAGAAGATTGTTCTTGATGACATAGCTGATAAGGAAGCGGGGTTTAATGTCTTTAGAAAAGGGATTACCGTCATGCAGGATATTGGCGACAGTTTTAAGAATACCGGCGGCTATGAGGGTGATATCGAGAGTTTCCTGAAATCAATCGTCGCTCTTACCGGAGATCGGATAGTAGAAGATGTGGCAGGGATTTCTCAGGAACAGAAAGAACCGCAACAGTCAGATTTGGTTGAAGTTGAGGACGAGTCGCTGTTGAGGGATTTTATTGTTGAAGGCCTGGAATACATCGACGCAATTGAAGTGAATATATTGAATCTGGAACAGGATTCTGAAAATAAAGATTATATTAACGCTATCTTCAGGCCGTTCCATTCTATCAAGGGGGTGGCCGGTTTTCTCAATTTAGAGCAGATCCGCGACCTTGCGCACGATCTGGAGACCCTTCTCGGCAGGGTAAGAGATGGCGAACTTCCTGTGACCTCCCCGCTAATCGATATAATCCTCGATGGGGCCGATGCCCTGAAGGTAATGATCGTTAAGTTGAAAGATGATCTGGAGGGCAGGCCTGGCGACCCTTTAAAAATTGATCTGCCTGCCTTGAGGATGCGGATAAAAAGTGTGGAAAAAGGGACCATGGATACGGGGGGAACAAGAAAACTTGGAGAGATACTGATTGAAGACGGCGTTGTAGCGGAAAAGACTCTGAAAGAGGGACTCGAGGCTGCAAAGCATTCAATCCCGCCAAGGAAGGTTGGGGAAGCCCTGATAGCTGACGGCAAGGTTACACCAAAGCAGGTATCACAAGCGCTGAGGAAACAGGCAAATCAGGCTGCGGATACCGCCACAATAAGAGTGAATATCAGGAAGCTGGATGATCTTATCGATATGGTTGGCGAGCTGGTTATTACACAGTCGATGATCAGGCAAAACTCGATTATACAATCGAATGGAGACCGGAAGCTGCTCAAGGACATCGCCCAGTTGTCCGGCATTACATCGGAACTTCAGAGGACGTCCACCAGATTGAGGATGGTGCCGATAAGGCAATCTTTTCAGAGGATGACCCGTTTGGTGAGAGATCTGTCGAGAGATGCCGGAAAACTGGTTGGCGTCGTTATGGAAGGCGAGGATACGGAGATAGACAGGAATATGGTGGATGAGGTATATAATCCCCTTGTCCATATGATACGGAATGCCGTGGATCATGGTATAGAGCTTCCCGAAGAGCGGGTAAAGCTGGGAAAACCTGAGAAGGGCACGATTCGACTCAGGGCCTGCCACAAAAGCGGCAATATTGTAATTGAGATATCCGATGACGGAGCTGGACTGGATAGGGACAGAATACTGGAGAAAGCTGTTGAGAATGGAGTTGTTGACGGTTCATACAACCTTTCCGATCAGGATATTTACAGGCTCATTTTCCACCCAGGCCTTTCAACTGCCGGGAAGGTAACGGATGTTTCCGGTCGCGGAGTTGGAATGGATGTGGTGAAACAGGCAGTGGAAAAACTGCGGGGGAAGGTAGAAATTGATAGCGTCTATGGCGAGGGGACCACCCTTGCCACAATTTTTCCTCTTACCATGGCCATCATTGACGGTATGATTGTGAGAGTTGGAGATGAAAAGTTTATTATTCCCATCACTGCGATCAGGCAATTGCTGCGCCCCGCACGAGAATCTTATAATAACGTGGTCGGCAAGGGTGAAATGATAAATGTGATGGGCAATCTTGTGCCCCTGATAAGATTGCATGAACTCTTCGGTCTAACGTCCGAACATGAGGTCCCCCCATGGGAGGCAATAGCGGTGGTGGTTGAGGGTGAGAATAGATCCAAGTGCCTGCTCGTGGATGAAATTATCGGCGAGGAGGAAGTGGTGATCAAGAGCCTTGGCGAGGGTTTGAAAAATGTCAGAGGGATTTCCGGCGGCGCTATTCTTGGGGATGGCAATGTGGGGCTGATACTGGATACGGAAGGTGTGTTTGAGTTGAGTGAGTGTGTTGTCTTAGGCTGAAGGCTGTTAGGCTGTAGGTAAAGGGTAGAAGGTAGAAGGATATAAGAATGTTTTCCTCTATCCCTAACAGCCTACAGCCTAAACAACCTAATGTAGTCTTCAGCCTATATAAGGGAGTGCAGTTATGGGCTTTGATAAGGACATGAAAATACTGGTCGTTGATGATTTTGCCACGATGAGAAAGATCGTTAAAAATCTTTTAAAACAGGTTGGATATAAAAACATCGTCGAGGCCGAGGATGGTGTGACGGCTTTAAGGGTATTAAAATCACAGAAAGTAGACTTCGTAATCTCTGACTGGAATATGCCGAATATGAATGGCCTCGAATTTCTTAAGTCTGTCAGGGCGGATGATGAACTCTCCGGTTTGCCGTTCCTGATGGTCACGGCGGAAGCCCTTAAGGAGAACGTTGTGCTGGCGGTCAGGGCAGGTGTTAGCAATTATGTTGTAAAACCTTTT
Organism: Pseudomonadota bacterium; assembly: GCA_030610915.1. Next base: position 3,858 of record JAUWQS010000010.1, read on the forward strand.
ACCGCTGAGATTTTGAATGAAAAGATCGAAAAAATAATAGAGAGGAGGTAAGTGGGCAGGTGGTGTTAGGCTGAAGGCTGAAGGCTAAAGGTGGACGGCAGATATGATTGATATTCCTTCAGCCCTAACAGCCTAACAGCCTTCAGCCTTCAGCCTGACCACAGTCACAAGGAGAAAAGCATGGATGTCAAATTTATTAATCCCTTCCTGGAGGGGGCAATGAGCGTCTTGAAGATGATGGCCAGTATCGAGCCGAGACCGGGCAAGCCATATCTGAAAAAAGATATTTTAGCCAAGGGTGATGTTTCAGGGATAATAGGTCTTACAGGATCGGTGACCGGATCCCTTGCCCTGAGTTTTTCTGAAGGCTCCATATTGAGAATTGTGTCAAACATGTTAGGGGAAGAGATAAAGGAGATCAATGGTGATATTCAGGATGCCGTGGGTGAGATCACAAATATGGTTTCGGGTGTTGCCAGGAAGAAGTTAGAGTCACTTGGCCTGAATATCTCAGCGGCAATTCCCACAGTAGTTGCAGGCAAGGATCACTCGATTGCCCATATGCTCGGCGGACCAAGCATTATTATACCCTTTGAGACAGATGCCGGGCCCTTCGTGGTGGATGTCTGTATACGAGATTAGGTTCAGGGGTTGAAACTCGAAATTAGAAATTAGAAATTTGGTCTTCATACTTTTGTACTGTTGATGAACGCATTCAATTTTGGGCCGAGTTTTTCAACTATTGCTTTGTATTCCGTCGCATCTGACTCAGATAAAACTTTTCTTCTGATGAGTTTTCGCAACCATGATTTGGTTTCTTCAAATGAACCTCTTGAATATAGATAGAACTTTTTCCTGTCAGCGGGAGTATACCGACCATATCCTTCCGCTATATTTGCAGCGATGCTGTCAGATGATCGTATTATCTGATAGCCCACGGTGTTCTGAACCTTTTTGTTCCACTTGTCAAAGTCGTGCCAGATCATATCTGATAACGCTATTTTTTTGTTTCTCTTAGCAATTCCCTCTGTTTTTTAAAGGTATATTTGATAATCTTTTCTCTGACATCCTCGGCTATATCAATAAATGTTACAGAGATGTTATATTTGCCCACGGTGTCAGTTTCCTTTACTGACCTCACCTTTCCCAGTAGATTTAGATGTGTTTGCGATACAAGGGGAAGGTATACTCGCAGAGCCACTATATCTTCGACCTCAAACTCCTGCTCAGTGTTGAATCTCATGCCTGATCCACTGATATTGACACACTCATAGTCAGTTGACCTGTATTTTCCCCCATTTTCCCCTTCAAGTATGTCCAGTATTCGATCCAGTTTAAGATTTGTCTGATATAAGAGTTCGTAGAGTAGAGTATTGTTAACTTCATCAATCTCAGGTGTATTATATAGATTCCCAAATATATCCGCAAAGAAAGCCTCCTGAGCGTTTTGGCGCTTTTCATAATTATCTCTGGAGATTTTTTTATAGTCGATCTTCAGAATATCGTCCACCCTGACATCTGATCTGGATTTTACTTTCTTAATTCTCATTTCAGGGAAATCTTTTGTATCTACAGCGCTAAACAGGATTGCCTCTTTTGATACGAATATATCGGCGCCCACGGGGAGTGTCATATTTTTGTCAGTTATTTCCAGGTTGATGACTATCGTATCGCCGGAGATTTTCGTTACACAGCCGCTGGTTTTTATGATCTTTTTCCCATTTGAAAAAGAGACATCCAATATGCTTCCTGTTGAAATTTCATCATTCATAGCTTCACGCCTCGACACAACCAATAGCCCACAGCTAAATAGTTACGTACTGACAAATCTGTCTGCATGCTCTGCGGTGAACGCTTACCATTTTTTTAATCCTGAACCCACGAGTAGTTACACCATAGTAATGCAGTTTTTATACCAGAGTAATACTGTATCCGCTCAATGAATAGCGGAAGGCTTCAGCCTTCCATGTACTTCAGTCATATTGTGTTACGTGAATATGGAGACCTGAAGGTCTCCGCTACAGGGGCTGTGCAAAGCTCAAAGGCGTAACTTCTACGCCCAAACCCCGCTTCCGGAAGACGGAGGCGGCTACGTGTCTTGACTTGCCCCTATTTATTGAACTGATACGAAAATGGTGTTTTTGAACTTTTTACGAAGCCGTCAAGAATAAGGGATGGCTGCTTCTAAAAATCGAGCAGGGAAATTACGTCTAAGAATATTTCCCTTGATAATGTTATATCCCTTATGTATAGTGCCTTTTGTGTATATTATCTACGTCTAAGAAATGATATGATGGATTTAGCACAACTTCACCTCCACTGGCGGGCCGGTCAGTACAAGGGCAAAAACTATCGCTCCTGCAGTCTTGCCTGCGGATACAGAGAAAACGGCAAGAATCGCAAAGAGGTTGAATTGTGATATCAGGAATTACGTCTAAGAATATTTCCCTTGACAATGTTATATTCCTTATCTATAGTGCCCTTTGTGTATATTATCTACGTCTAAGAAATGATATGATGGATTTAGCGCAACTTCACCTCCACTGGCGGGCCAGTCAATATAAGGGCAAAAACTATCGTTCCTACAGTCTTGCCCGCGGATACAGGGAAAACGGCAAGAACCGCAAAGAAGTAGTAATAAAACTCGGAAAACTGTCCGAGGCCGAGGCGGAAAAGTGGCAGAAGACCTTAAAAGCGATAAAGAAACCGGATGCCTTTTTGACAACTCTTGACGACATCTTTGTTACTACTCACTACGCCTATCTGGATGTCGCTGTGGCAAATGCAATCTGGGATGAATGGGGATTAGATGAAGTTTTTCCAGGCAATGGCAAAAGGGTTGTCACAGTTGCAACTATAGCCCGTATCCTTACCGTAAACCGTTGCATTGCCACTGCTGTCAGGTCACAAACCCCTGAATGGTTTCGCAGCACCGCTTTACCGTGGCTGCTTGATGTAAATCCAGACCTAATCGATGCCTCTCGTATTTTTCGTGAGCTAACTGTTATAGAGAGTCACAAAGAGGCGATATGTAGGCATCTGTTTAATCGAATGAGACGTGATAATCCAGACTCTATGAGGTCCGTTTTCTACGATCTTTCCAGCACGACCTTTACAGGATGCCGTTGTGTTCTGATGAAGTGGGGACATTGCAAGGAGGGCTATGATAATCATGTGGTACTGGCGTTAGTAGTCAATAGCGATGGCCTGCCATTTTACTGGGAAGTGCTTCCAGGTGGTACTGCAGACGCTAAGACAATTATCTGGTTGCTGGGACGTCTCAATGAGCGTTTTAAAATGCCCGAAACGACTCTGATCTTTGATCGCGGCATGGTTTCTGATGACAACATCACTCTCATAGAAGAGGCCGGGATTAAATACATATCGGCTATGGATAAAAGCCGGATTGAAGAGATCACCGGCCTTGATTTTTCCTTGTTTTCCCATTTAGACCTTGAGCATGTCGATGTACAGGCAGCCGGCTTGCCAGGCTTCACAATGCTTAACAAGACTGCATATTACCGGGAAATAAAGATGGCGGGAAAACGTCGCTGCATTCTTTGCTTCAATCCTGAAATGTTCAGAGATCAACGCAAAGCAAGAAAACAGGCGGTTGCTGATTTCCATTCATTTGTGGACAACCTGAATGTAGAATTACATGAGGTAAAGATCTCCCTGCAATATGAGGCTGCATTTAATAAGTTCAAACAGAGGCTTAAAAAAACAAAGCTAACCGCTTTCGTGGATGTCAAATTGCGTGTTGTGCATGTGAAGCGCGAAACTGCGGGTGATTTAATTCGTACCTACAAAGCAACGGTTGTTGTGGATGAAAACAAGATGCGCAAGGCTGGAAAACACGACGGATTTTGGTTGCTGGTAACCAACCACACAAAAAAGGCGAACGACGCATTCATAGTACCTGCAGAAAAAGCAATCATTCCGTATTGTGAAAAGTTGATAATCGAGTCGGCTTTTCGGGATATTAAACCATTCATAGAGGTCGAGCTTTTGTATGTATGGACGGAAGCGCATGTTAAAGCGCACTATACATGTTGTGTTCTTGCCCATCTGATCAATCAAGATATTACAATGCGGCTCCATAAAAACGAAGGCTCTGCAACAAAGGAAATCGTTGCACACGAAAAGTTTTACAAAAAGCTTTCCGGTTGTCAAATAGATCGTATTGAAGTTGGCAACGTCCGCCTCTCAACTTATAGTATGACTCAGCCTACAATCGAGCAAAAAGAGCTTGCGGGAAGAGTGGGTCTAACCAGACTTCTCTCCCTGCAAGTCGTAAAAAATGAAGGAGCCTGGTTAGGCGCTTGATTACGTCTGAGAATTTTTCACGAATGTGGGAGTTTACAGTAAGTTAGCTGTTGTAGGTGGTAAAGACAGGATATATTTTGTCGATTTTATTCGTAAACTTATGATGTAGACCGGGGGTAGCATGAAAAACATCAAGGCGCTGATTGTGGAGGATAACGATCTCATCAGGGAAAGTCTGAGTGAGAGGTTGAGGGATTGTGGATATGGTATTGACGCTGTTGCAGATGGCAGAGATGCTATGGGTGTCTTTGCTGCTGATGGATATGATGTTGTGATAACCGCTCTGGAACTGCCGAATATTGACGGGATAAAGCTTCTGAAGCACATAAAAAAGGTGGACCCCGGATGCGTTGTTATTGTGGTTACAGCCTCAGGGACTGTTGATAAGGTCGTTGAGGTGATGAGGGCAGGAGCCTTCGATTGTATGATGAAACCTGTGGATATTGATCGCCTTAAATTGACAATGGATAATGCTCTGTCCTGCGCGAATCCCCCGAAAGAGAGTGACAACCCGGAAAAGAATTTGAGGAGAAGGCATGAGTTTGCCGGAACAGCAGACTATAATAGTAATAGGATAATGAAAGTCGTTGACACTGCTGACAGAACAGTCCCGAAGATGCGTTCGGCAAGAAGATATGACTTTGCCCGGATAATCGGTCGTAGTGATGGCATTAAGAAAGTTTTTAAAACAATTGAGAAAGTGGCATCTACGGACAGCACTGTGATTATATATGGCGAGACTGGGACGGGCAAAGAACTGGTTGCCTCGGCAATACATTTCAACAGTGACAGACGCGACTATCCCCTGATTCCGGTTAACTGCGGGGCGATCCCGGAGGAGCTGCTGGAGAGTGAATTGTTCGGTCATGAGAAAGGCGCCTTTACCGGCGCCATACGAAGCAGGGTAGGGCGATTTGAATTGTCTCAGGGGGGGACGATATTTCTTGATGAGATAGGAGATATGAGCCCTGCGCTTCAGGTAAAGCTGCTTCGGGTGATACAGGAAAGGAAGTTTGAGAGAATAGGGGGTGTGAAAACCATACATGTGGATACAAGGATTATTACCGCAACAAATCAGGATCTGGAAAAGGCCGTATCTGAAAAGAGATTCAGGGAAGACCTTTTTTATCGAATTAATGTTATACCGGTTCATCTTCCCCCGCTCAGAAAAAGAAAGGTGGATATACCTGTTCTGGCAAGTCTTTTTCTGAATAAATTTAACAGGTTAAAGAAGAGAAGTGTTGAGGGGATAGATCAGGAAGCGATGAACTGTCTAATGGAATATCGATGGCCGGGCAATGTAAGAGAGTTGGAAAACCTGATCGAAAGGTTCGTTGTAATGAAAGGGGAAGGAAGCATAGGGATGGAAGATCTCCCCGAAAAGATGCGCAATCTAAAAGGTAAAGGTAAGTTCATTGAACAGATTAATATACCCGAGAATGGCTTAAACTTTGACTTCGTGGTCAATAATTTTGAGAGAGATCTACTCTTGAAAGCCATGAACAGGACTAATGGGGTTAAAAGCAGGGCGGCAAACCTGTTGAGTCTGAACAGGACAACCTTTGTCGAAAAATTGAAGAGGCTGAATAATGTAGGAGTGTGAGTATTCCTTTCGAGGTATAAATACCCATCTCGAATAAAACCACCTTGTAACTACTCAGGTTCACGGTTGATAACTTTTAACCATTGGTAACTACTCAGGTTAATAGACTGAAGGCTGAAGGCTGTTAGGAAAAGCGGGAATACGGCACACTTTGAGGTCATGTTTGATGCAAAAATCTGCTGTTTCTCCGCCAAAGTACGGCAATCGCGTTCTTCCGGTCCCTTCAGCCTTCAGCCTACCCACCTGTATAGTCACGTGATTTCTTTGAATTTAAAAACCTATCTGCGTTCATCTGTGTGAATCTGTGGCTGAATAGTTACACCACCTTAAGATACTTGGTATCAGCTCAATAAATAGGGGGATTACATTTTTAAAGTGTTGGTCTCGATCCACGGTAAGCCTTTACTGAATATTGAAATTAGAAATTAGAAACTCGGCCTTCATATTTTTGTACGACTCGACTGAGCTCACGCCGAAGCCTGTCAACTCGTAAATTCGTTTCATCTCTTCCAAATTTCTAATTTCCAATTTCAAGCCGTGAATGGCTAAGATTTACAATCACTTTTACATACCGGAGTTTGCCCCTATTTATTGAGCTATTACGATACTTGTAACCGTTCACCGCTGCCAAAAACCGTCAAATATTTGGCTAAAATGTTAACTGGTTGACGGTTAAGTATCTATCATCTGTCAATCGAGTTAGGTTGTTTAGGCTGAAGGCTGTTAGGGCTGAAGGAATATTAATCATAACTACCCTCCACCTTCTACCTTCGTAACTTCTCAATAAATCCGGGTAGGGGAGGTTTTAACCTCCCAATGTGGGCGACTAAAGTCGCCCCTACCCCTATTTATTGAGCTATTACCGCTGAACCGTGAACCCTTTTTTGTTTCCGGCTTAGGTTGTTTTTCCTTCAGCCTTCAGCCTTCAGCCTTCAGCCTAAACAACCTGAACGGCCTGAGCAGTTACATCTGGTATATAATTTGCTTTGCTCAGTAGCGACGATGCCCTCATTTTCAAGGAGTTGGTATGAAGAAGGCCTTTATCTTGTTCGTTTTGTTGGTATTTTTGGTTTGCATCTTCGATCCGGGATATTGCGCTGAATATTACGGTATCCAGATTGCCTCTTTTAAGAGTCGCAGCTTGGCATGCGAGAATGTGAGATCACTGATTACTAAAGGGTACGATTGCTATTACAGGAGGGTCAGTGTTTCCGGCAAAGGGCAGTGGTACGTGGTTTACGTGGGCAAATACAGGGACAGGGGCGAGGCGTTAAGAGATGGAAGAGTTATGAAGAAAGAGGGGGCGCTTGACAATATCATAATCAGGGTTGTTCCAACTGAGACCGCAACTGCCTCGGTGATAAAGAGGGACCGGAGAAGCTCCGCCGAGCCTCCATCCCAGGACAAGATGAGGGATAAGACGAATAATACTACTAATGATAAGATGAAAAACAACTCCGCAAAGGCCGGCAATCTCAGAAAGGAGAATATATCTGATCCCGCGCCCGATGTATATCGGCAGGAAGTCAAAAAAGATGAACCCCCATCCCTTGCTGTCACAGCGAAGTCTGAAAATCCCCACTTGCCCCCCTTTGTTAAAGGGGGGAATGATAAGGTGCCCCCCCTTGAAAAACTGAGGAATGATAAGTCGCCCGCCTTTGATAAAGGGGGGATGGGGGAATTTTCAGATAAAGGACATCCGGAGAACAGTATATATCTCAGCGCCATGAATGATTTTGAAACGGGAAGATATAAGAAAGCCCTGGGCAAGTTTGAAGAGATACTCCGGCAGGACCAATTAGGCCCGGACAGGAAGGAAGAGGTGTTAAGAAATCTTGCTCACTGTCATTATTTTCTTGGAGAAATGGGGAGCGCCGGTGATCTCCGCAACGCTGTCGATTATTATAAGATTATTGTCCGGGACTATTCGTCTAATAAAGAGAATGCGACGGCGCTTTACAGGCTTGCCGGGAGCTATATCAATTTAAAATTCTGGCATGAAGCGATGGGAACGCTTGAGACCCTCTGTTCGAAATACCCCGAATCTTCCTACATCCCCGATTCTGTCTTTGAAATGGGGGAAATATTATACAGGATGCAAAGATTCGACGGGGCGATTGAGAAATTTAAGAAATATTTAAGGAATTTTCCCAATGAAAAATATGCAAAAAGGGCGTTTTTCAACATAGGAGACTGTTATTCCCAAATGAAACAATTTGATAGCGCGCAGGTCTGGTACGGCGATGCATTGGAAAAATGGCTGGGTCTGGAGAATGTTCCCAAAGATTACCTCTTGAAATTAGGGCATCGCTATTTCCAGGCAGGAAGCTACGATAATGCCGTGGATGCCTTTTTTGTTTATATGAACCTCTTCCCTGATGACGAGCAGGACAGGAATGTCCTTTATGCCATTGCCCGCTCTTTTGTGGAGATGGACCAGTTTTTCCCGGCCCTTATGATGCTTGGCCGGTTGCTTGAAAAATATCCCGGAAGCCGGGAGGCCATGGAAGGCGCTGTCATAATGGCCAATATCGGGGTAAAAGAGCCGGGGATAAAGGCGCCTGTCTTTATGAATGTGAAAGGGATGAATAATTACCTGGATCCGTTAAAAACGTATGATGATATACTGGCGAAGTTTCCTTTAAACGAGATGACGGAAGGTCTTTTGTATCAGAAGGGATATGCCCTCTGGAAGAATAAGAGATACAAGGATTCCTTTGACGTTTACACACTCTTATTAAGGCAGTTTCCCGATGGAAAGTATGGGGTGATGACCAAAAAGAATCTCGTGTTAATTGCTGATTTTCTCGTCGATGAATATTATTCAAAGGGGGACTATGTCGCCGTTTCAGATATATATTTCAAGGTGTTTGAAGGCGGCGCTGTTGAATGTGGCAATTTCAAGACAGGCCTTAAGATTGGGAACAGCCTCGAAGAGCTAACTCTTCGTGATGATGCCATGGGGGTTTATAGGAAACTTGTCGGAAATTGCAGGGATGAGAACGATAAAATCCGCGTGATACTTGCGATGGCAAGGATTGATTACAAAAAAGGAGATTATAAAGAGGCTGAGAAGAGGCTGAGATCGACGCTGTTAAAGAGATCGCCGGAAGTAGATCCCGGGATGTTAATGCGCGCAAAAAGGATAACAGGAGATATTTATTATAAAAGGGGGGGCTTTGAAAAGGCCGCTTCCGTTTATTCTAATGTCCTTGGCTCTGATGGCGCTGTAATTTATCGGGATTATGCGGATACACTCATGGAGATGAATTTATATTCATCTGCGGCAGTCAATTACCGGAAGGCAGTGGAGAAATATGACAAAAGTGATAAAGAAGGCGCCGATAATGTTATTGTTGACTCTTACGCAGGTCTTGGAAATTGTTATTATAGAGATGGAAAGTATGAGCAGGCGGTTACAATGTACAAAAAATCTCTAAGCGAGGGCGGGCAGAATCTTTGGGCTTTATATCATATGGGGATAGGGTATTTTAAATCGGAAAATATTCCGATGGCGGAAAAGACATTTACCGAGTTGAAAGAGAAAGGCGGCGAAAGTTTCTGGTCGTATGTTGTGGACTATTTTATGGATGATAACAACTGGACTGAAAGGTATAGAGAATACTTAGCTGAAAGCTGAAAAGGGTTCAAAGGTTCAAAGGTTCAGCGGTTAAAGGCTATTGACCCTGAACCCTGAACCCTGAACCCTGAACCGTGAACATTATGACAAATGAGGCTGAAGAATATTATCTTTGTTTGCAGAGGTCTTTTGAGGGTTTTAATCGCGCAACTGACAGAATTCAAGCGGCCTATGATGTCCTGCATGTGAAATTTGAAGATATCAACAAAAAATTGGAGAATAAGAACCTTGAGCTTGAAAAGACGATAGCGGAAAAAGAGGAGGTTAAAAACCATCTCCGGAACATACTCGAGAGCCTTACTACCGGTGTTGTTGTTACCGATCTTGATGGAATAATAACGACAATTAACAGATGTGCGGAGATTTTCTCAGGCGTCTCTCAGAGCGATGCCGTAGGGAGGCATATCGGTGTTCTCTTTGAGAATATTCCCCCCTCTGAGATAGCGGATATGTTCCATAATGATTATTGGAAGAAATTCAGGTTGAACGACAGAACCATAGATATCTTCGCGTCTCCCGTTAAGGCAAAAAATGGGGGGATAACAGGAGCTGTTTTTGTGTTGCGGGATATCACGAGGATTGAGAAGTTAGAAGAAATCGCAAAGCGAAAAGAGAAGCTTTCCGCAATGGGCGGGATGGCGGCAAATATCGCCCATGAAATACGCAATCCCTTAGGGAGCATAGAACTCTTTGCGTCTCTGTTGAGAAAGGGTCTCAAAGATGAGAAAGACAGGCGG
>JAUWQS010000502.1 GCA_030610915.1 Pseudomonadota bacterium
CTCACGCCGAAGTCTGTCAACTCGTAAATTCGTTTCATCTCTCCCAAATTTCTAATTTCCAATTTCAAGCCGTGAATGGCTAAGATTCACAATCACTTTTACATACCGGAGTTTGCCCCTATTTATTGAGCTATTACATAAATAGTTTCTCCGCGCTCTCTGTGAGCTCTGCGGTAAACGCTTACCTTTTCCTAATCTCTCATTTTCAGATTATCCTGGAGATATTCTTTAAATCTTTCGTAATTGCCCGGCAGTTCCAGCGGTTTCCCCGTTCTTTTGTCGATATCCTTCATGCCTTGCGGGAGCATGGGAGTTATGCCGAGGAGTTCCCTGATCTCAGCCGGAAACTTTGCAGGATCTGCCGTTTCCAGAGATACGCACAGAGGAAAATCACCGTGCTCTTCGAGATAGATCTCAAGTCCTCTCCAGCCGACAGCGCCATGAGGTTCCAGGATAACATTATATTTGTCATAGACTCGTCTTATAGTCTGTTTTGTAACAATATCTGATACGCTCACGGAAAATATATTTTCCCTCATTGCATCAATATCCGGGTAAGTATGAACTGTGCCGGTCCTGTCAACGGCTCCGCCATATAGATCAAAAAATCTAGCCAGATTACTCGGGTGCCCGACATTCATCGCATTGGACAGGCATGCCCTGGATGGTGATACCTTTTCATAACAGCCTGTCTCTAAATATCTTGGAAATTCATCGTTTTCATTGGTCGGCATGATCAGTTTTTTCACGGGTAGTCTCATACGCCTTGCATATTCGCACCCAAGTGCATTTCCAAAATTGCCCGACGGAACGGAGAAGATAATCCCTTCCCCCTTTTCGGCAAGCTGTGCGTATGCGTAAACATAATAGACAATCTGCGGAAGTATCCTGCCGAAGTTTATCGAGTTGGCCGAGGTCAGATTGAGGCAGTCAAGCGCCGGGTCTGAAAAGGCCTGTTTTACCAGATTCTGGCAGTCGTCAAACTTTCCCTCGATGGATATCGTCTGCACATTGCCGCCAATCGTATCCAATTGCTTTTTCTGCCTCCCGCTTACCTCCCCCCTGGGATATAGTATATAGACATCTATTCCCGAAACACCTTTGAATGCCTCGCCAACGGCGCTGCCGGTGTCTCCTGATGTTGCTACAAGGACATTCAATCTCTTTCCTTTGTCCCGAAAATGGCTCATCAGTCTCGCCATCATCCTCGCTGCAAAGTCCTTGAAGGAAGCGGTGGGGCACTGATCCAGCCTCATTATGTATTTTCGGTCAAAAACCCTTTCTATGGGAACACTGAAATTATACGAATCCTCGACTATCTTTTTCAATTCATCTGAAGGTATCTCGTCGCGCAGGAATGCCCCTGCCACAAGCGCCGCCGTCTCTCTATAATCGGCCCCCTTAAGCGCCATAACATCATCCATGGAGAGCGTGGGAATCGTATCGGGCATGAAGAGCCCCTCGTCAGGGGCCTGTCCGGCAAGGAGGGCATCCCTGAAGGAAACATATCCTTTAAATGGGACAATCCCCTCGACGTCTGTGAGATTTCTGTTTGTGCTGTAATAACGTATCTTGATTGCCATAATTCAAATACCACCTTAGGGTCTGTCAGGAAATAAGTATCACATTTATGCATCTCATCTTCAGGCCATCTTTAGCCGATCCTCAATCGCAAAATCCTCGAAATAGCACAACTATTCCTCTGCTTTTGCTCAATCGTATCGACTAAATCTAACCT
>JAUWQS010000398.1 GCA_030610915.1 Pseudomonadota bacterium
TGAGCTCACGCCGAAGCCTGTCAACTCGTAAATTCGTTTCATCTCTCCCAAATTTCTAATTTCCAATTTCAAGCCGTGAATGGCTAAGATTCACAATCACTTTTACATACCGGAGTTTGCCCCTATTTATTGAGCTGATACGTGTAGAGTATATTACCAATTATTCTTGTTGTTACCTTTGTGTCTTCGTGCCTTGGTGGCTGCCTGAGCAGTTATACTTTACTTTGCTGAGGTTGCTGCGCTCGCCGGGACTAAAGAGGCAACCATCTCCTGAACAAGTGAATACGGGTCTGTCTCGCGGGCAATGACCTGCGTCACCGCAGTATTAAGACTGTCATTATCACCCCATCTGGCGCGCACGTGGCGAGCCACCTCTTTTTCCAAAAGGCCGAGAATTTCTTCTCTGATACGCCCTTCCTGCCGAGTGCTTTCTCTCTGTTGGGCATCAAGTTCCTGGAAAAGGACAGTGTCAAGTTCTTTTATGCCCTCGCCGGTTGAAGCCACCGTTTTCAATATGGGGACACCCTGTTCAGATTTGTCTGAAGACATAGCCAGCATGGTACGGATATCCATGACGACCTGATCAGCTCCTTCCCGATCAGCCTTATTGACGACAAAAATGTCCGCTATTTCCATTATCCCGGCCTTGATGGCCTGAACGCTGTCCCCCATTCCCGGCACACAGACAACTGCCACCACATCAGCGGTTCTTACCACCTCCACTTCAGCCTGTCCCACCCCTACAGTTTCTATCAATACAATGTCTTTGCCAAAGACATCCATTATCTTGACCACATCCCGAGCGGCGAGACTCAATCCGCCAAGAACTCCCCTTGTGGCCATGGAGCGCACAAACACCCCTTCAAGAGAGCTTACATCCTTCATGCGCAGACGATCTCCCAATAATGCTCCCCCTGAAAAAGGGCTGGAGGGATCTACTGCGATTATGCCAACACTCAATCCCCTATCTATCATTTTACGGGTCAATTTGTCTGTCAGTGTGCTCTTTCCAGCGCCAGGAGGCCCTGTAATTCCAATGATGCGTGCCCTGCCTGTCTTTGGATAGATGGCCTTCATTGCCTCCAGCCACCCTGTATCCCGATTTTCGACTCGGGTAATCAGCCTGGCCAGGGCGGGTATGGAACCTCCTTCCATTTTACTTATTAATTGATTCCACTCTTTGTTCATTCAAATTCTCCCTACTTTCGGGTCGAAATACTTGCAAACATCGCCTTGCAAGGGGTCGCAGTTTCAAGCGAAAAACCAAACTCACATTGTATCATCTCAATAAGTTCGGGTACGCCCTTCGACAAACTCAAAGCAAAAAACAGAGCATCGCTATAAGTTTGAGGCATTCGTAAAAAGCTCCGCTATGCCAACACGTCGGCATTATTCGGCATTATAATGGGAAGTAACTTGTTTAAGTCATTCCCGCGTTATTTTTGTCACTCCCGCGCAGGCGGGAGTCCATAAGTGCTTGAAAAAACTGGATTCCCGATCAAGTCGGGAATGACAAGTTACTTGGAAGTCCACATAGCGTCATTCTGAGGAGCCCTTCGCCCATGTCATTCTGAGGAGCCCTTCGCCCATGTCATTCTGAGGAGCGAAGCGACGAAGAATCTGCGGCTCAGGATAAACTCCGCGACGAAGAATGACACTGCGTGGACTTTTTACGATTTCATCAAATTTGACTCCGGCATCCTCTAACATGCTCTCTGGGTGAGTAAATCTGACTTTCACGAATAATTACACATTTAGCGTCGATCGGAATCACAAAGAACCCTGATATCCTCACCCATAAACAAGTTGCCATCGCTACCCTCAATGACATCAGAACCCTTTCCGTCATTGCGGGTAGCGCAACAAATCCAATCCAATCCTTCTCAAGTTTACCGTGAGTTATCGGTTTCCCTCAAGAAACATGGGAAGCTATGAATTCTCCCACATCTTTCGTCGAGGTCCCTGCCTGGTAAACTTCGGCCACGCCCATCGCTTTTAATTTTGGGATATCTTGATTCGGGATAACCCCGCCAACCAGGATCATTACGTCTTTTGCCCCCTGTTCCTTGAGTTTATTGATGACTTCCTGGGTAAGGGACAGGTGCGCCCCCGATAAGACAGAAAGACCTACGACATTCACATCCTCCTGTACGGCTGCCGTGCTGATCTCATCTGCTGTCTGTCTCAAGCCCGTGTATATAACCTCAAGCCCGCAGTCTCTCAGACCATAAGCAATAACACGTGCTCCACGCTCGTGACCGTCCAAACCGGGTTTGGCTATCAAGACTCTGATCTTTTTTTCCTGCTCCATTACAAATACCTCCTATATTGCTTAAAATTCGTTGTTATGCTTAATCCGTATCAGCTCAATAAACAAGGGCAACCCAAGACACATAGCCGCTTCCATCTTCTGGAAGCGGGGTTTGGGCGTAGAGATTACGCCTTTGAGCTTTGCACAGCCCCTGTAGCGGAGACCTTCAGGTCTCCATATTCACGTAACACAGTATGACTGAAGCACATGGAAGGCTGAAGCCTTCCGCTACATGCTTCTGCCATA
>JAUWQS010000336.1 GCA_030610915.1 Pseudomonadota bacterium
CTTCATGGGGGTGTATACCTATTACTGCATAAACCGATTCATATTTATCAGCAATGGAAATGGCCTTTTTGCAATCACTGAGCGTTGTCCCGACTGTGACTGTATAATCTACCCCGGCTTCTCCTGCTCTTGTGATCACCTCATCCCTGTCGTGGTCGAATGTCTTCATCTCCAGGTGGGCATGAGAGTCAATAAACATGTTTTCCCCTTTAGTAATCGTTCACGGTTAAGATGTTCACGATTCAAGGTTAGAGAGCGATCTTCAGCCTACCCATCTGTATAGTCACGTGATTTCTTTGTATTTAAACCTAAGCTGCGTTCATCTGTGTGAATCTGTGGCTGTGTAGTTACTAAACATGCACAAAACCCCAAGCTGTTTTAAATATAGCATATTTCATATAACTTAGTCCTAAAAATCACCAAAAAAAGATAGCTGACAATTTATCTTTAATGATTAAAGATACTTATATATTTTAACCATTTTTTTTAGTCACTTGAGTGTGATAGTCTCGTAAAAAGCTCCGCTATGCCGATCTGTCTGCGACTGCCTGTCTGCGTGCACCGCGCAGACAGGTCGCGGCATAGTGTAGCTTTCTACGAAGCCATCAGAATTGCGTTTCCGTTTGATTTATGCCGCCTATTCTGATAGACGCCTAAGCTGGAAGCAAGAAGCTCTTAGGTATCAGCTCAAATATACTCAACACGGCCATAGCTTACGCTTTTTGAGCCGATCAAAATTGCACAGTATGTGTAGCGGAAGGCTTTAGCCTTCTACATGCATCGGCACGCAGCACATAGCGGAAATTTTTAACCTTACCTTAGAAGAGAATGGAGACCTAAAGGTCTCCGCTACACGGGATTCATGTATATTCTACACGGTTACAAATTACGCCTTTTGGGTCAGTCAAAATATGTAGTGGAAGGCTTCAGCCTTCCATAAAGGGCATGGAAGTCGGAGTTAAAGGGTAGCTTTTTGTGTGCTTTGTGGTGAAAAAATACGACAGAAAAGCTCAAATTTTGGCCGATTACAGTATAGTTACGATTTTCTTTTGTCGTTTCTGCGGTGAATATTTACGCAACCTGAGTTATATGGAGGTTTGAATGAAAAATGTCAGATCAATCAGCGCCAGCACCAAACTTTGCGCTATTATTGGTAATCCGGTTGCGCACAGCCTTTCACCGGCAATTCACAATGCCGCTTTCTCGGAACTGGGCCTGGATTTCGTTTATGTAGCTTTTCCGGTCGAGGACGTAAAAAATGCACTGGCTGGCATGCGGGCGATGAAAAACTTTCGCGGCATGAGCGTTACTATTCCGCATAAAATTGAAGCAATGAAACATGTGGATGAAATAGCGGAGATAGACCGTAGCATCGGTTCAATTAATACGGTTATTAACGAACAAGGTAAGTTAGTCGGGTTGGGCACCGATGGGCCGGGTGCGCTAAAGGCCATTGTTGATTCCGGAGTGAAAATTGATGGCAAGAACGTCTTAATGTTGGGTTCAGGCGGTGCGGCGCGGGCGATTGCCTTTACTATTGCCCGGAATGCCATGCTGAAGGAACTTTCAATTTTGGATATCGATGCGATTATGCTTCAGCAGTTGACGGCGGATTTAAAGGCCGGCACAGATACTTTAATCAAATCTGACATGCTGACGGAGGAATCTCTTGCGGCAGTGATGAAGAATGCCGATGTAATCATCCACTGTACGCCGGTCGGCATGTATCCAAACAAAGATGCCTCCCTGATTCCTTGCGAGCTTTTTCGGCCGGAGCAGGTTGTCTTTGATATTGTATATACACCTCTTGAAACAAAGCTAATTTCCGGGGCCAGGTCTCGCGGTCTTCAGGCAATTTCCGGGGTCGATATGTTTATCAATCAGGCGGTCTTACAATTCGAGCGTTTTACCGGTGTTGAAGCGCCTGTCGGGGTTATGCGTCGAGTAGTAATGGAACATCTCCGCTTAGTCCCTTAGTTGTGAAATTCGTGCAAAAATGGCAAAAAAACCGTAACTGCTCGGGTTGTTTAACGTTCTATACTCAACACGGCCATAGCTTACGCTTTTTGAGCCGGTCAAAATTGCACGGTATATGTAGCGGAAGGCTTCAGCCTTCCACACGCATTGGCATGTAGCGCATAGCGGAAATTTTTAACCTTACCTTAGGAGAGAATGGAGACCTAAAGGTCTCCGCTACACGGGATTCATGCATACTCTACACTGTTACAAATTACACTTTTTGGGTCAGTCAAAATATGTAGCGGAAGGCTTTAGCCTTCCATAAGAGGATTTTGCGATTGAGAATCGGCTGAAGATGGCCTGAAGATGAGATATATAAAAGTGATACGTATCAGCTCAATAAATCAGGGTAGGGGAGGTTTTAACCTCCCAATGTGGGCGACTAAAGTCGCCTCTACCCCTATTTATTGAGCTATTACAGTGATACCTCTTCCCAACTATGCAAGACAGAGGTGACCTGTGCGACATTTATGGATGGGCGCCGGTTAATCTTGTTATCTCCTTCCAGACAGCCGCTTTCCCCTCTCCTGTCCTGGCAGAAAATGGGATTATATCATTATCATCAGATAAGCCCAAAAGCTCCTTCATGCGGCACTGGCAAATCTTCACCTTATTTCTGGAAATTTTGTCGATCTTCGTCAAAACAAACAGTATGTTAATATGATAATGATGGAGCCATTCGATAAGAGAAATATCTCCTTCAGATGGATCTCTTCTTACATCGAGTATCATAATGACAAGATGGAGAGTCTTCCGTTCCCTAAGATATCTTTCAACCATAGGCCCCCACTCCCTCTTAACAGAAATTGGTGCCCGGGCATATCCGTAACCGGGAAGGTCAACGAAGCAAATCCGATCGTTTATCGTAAAGAAATTTATAAGTTGTGTCTTGCCGGGCGTGGCGCTTGTACGGGCAAGTTTTTTTCGGTTAACAAGGACATTGATAAAGGAAGACTTGCCCACATTGGACCTGCCTGCGAAG
>JAUWQS010000514.1 GCA_030610915.1 Pseudomonadota bacterium
CGCTGAAGTCTGTCAACTCGTAAATTCGTTTCATCTCTCCCAAATTTCTAATTTCCAATTTCAAGTTTCACGCCGTGAATGGCTAAGATTCACAATCACTCTTACATATTGGGGGTTGCCCCTATTTATTGAGCTGATACGTTAAAACCTCCCCTACCCGATTTATTGAGAAGTTACCCAAATTCTGTATCAGCTCGATAAATAGCGGAAGGCATATGGCAGAAGCATGTAGCGGAAGGCTTCAGCCTTCCATGTGCTTCAGCCATACTGCGTTACGTGAATATGGAGACCTGAAGGTCTCCGCTACAGGGGCTGTGCAAAGCTCAAAGGCGTAACCTCTACACCCAAACCCCGCTTCCAGAAGATGGAGGCAGCTACGTGTCTGGATTTGCCCCTATTTATTGAACTGATACCAACAAATTCTTTTGCCATTTTTGCAAGAACTTTACGATTAAGGGACTAATAGCCTTCAGCCTAAACAACCTGACAGACGAGTTCAACTGTGAGCTTTGATCATCTCAGTCAAACCTTTTGCGTCCCTGTTATTTACCAGATCTTTTATTTCAGATAAGGTTTTCTCATAGATGTCAAGAACATTATTGATATCAGGATTCAAGGTAATTATTTCGGCATAGAGACCGGGATTGCTTCCGAAAACTTTTTTCAGGATATCGATCTTGGCATTGAAAACAGGGGTGGCAAAAGCCTTTAGCTCCGAAAGATCTGTTCCTGCTTTGCTTAGAACCACTCCCATGGTAATCGTGTTCAGGTGATTCAACCCCTGAACAATCGCCATCATCCTGTCATGCTTCTCCGGTGTTGCTTCAACTATACGGGCTCCGCCCCCTTCTAATACCCTCTTGAGATGGCCAATCCATTTCTCCGTCCTGGCGGGGCAGAGGACTACATTATGTCCGGCGAGTGTATCTACACCGGGACCGAAGAGGGGGTGCGTCCCTATCACTTCCGATATAGAATGTTTCAACATGGATCTTACCGGCTCTACCTTCAGGGAGGTCATATCCATCAAAAGTGTTCCCTTTCTCATATGGGGACCGACCTTTTCGATTATCTCACATGTTGCCCCGATCGGCACACTGACGATGACGACATCGCATTCCCCGGCCAGAGTTGGAATATCCATGCCAGTTTTTCTTCCCGATACATGAACGGTATATCCTTCCTTTCTGAAAAAGTCCGCAAACCACCTTCCAATACCGCCTGTGCCGCCGATGATCCCTATCTCAAAATTTTTCATCTGTAAACAATCCTCGGAATATATTTAATATCAAAATGAGAAATGAGAAATGAGAAATTTTCATTTTAATATTTGATGAAATCGTAAAAAGCTCCGCTATGCCGACGTGTCGGCATAGCGGAGCTTTTTACGAGACTGTCATATTTAGTACTTGAACATGGTTTTCCTTCAGCCTTCAGCCTAAACATGTATCAGCTCAATAAATAGGGGGATTACATTTTTAAAGTGTTGGTCTCGAACCACGATAAGCGTTCACCGAACATTGAAATTAGAAATTAGAAATTGGAAATTCAGCCTTCATGCTTTTGTACTGCTCGGCTGAGCTC
>JAUWQS010000299.1 GCA_030610915.1 Pseudomonadota bacterium
AAACAAAACCCTAATATTGTATTGTTTTGTTAGTTCACATACGGCTAACTTCTTAATATATAAAGCAGATATTAACAAGAATGCTTGCGAAGCCTATCGATTATTATGACGATTAAACTATCTGTGAAAATCGGTGTTAAAGCTGTAGGGGCGAACCTATGTGTTCGCCCAGGTCAGGGCAGACACGCAGGTCTGCCCCTACAAACACAACCTAAAACCTTTGAGTTCTGACCTTTGATGTTGAATTGTTTGTAGTTTTTTCCAACTCGACTACTCGATGATTTAACGAGGTCTGGATCTTAAAATAATTTGAGGAGCGGAGCGACATCATTATTCGATGTTCAATGTTCGATGTTGGACGTTCATCTTTTCTCGGTTCACACGCAGGAGCGTGGGAACCGTTGAACCTGAGTAGTTGCGTTTAAAAGGGTTGTATGCTATCTCTACGATCGTTTTGAAGGTTTGTGGATTCTCCACAAAACTATCCGGTGGCAAACAGCAGACAGAAAAGGAAAGCACTTTATGGAACCTATACGAATCCTGTTAGTTGAGGACAATCCCGATCACGCCGAACTGACTGAAATTGAAAGAGGCTCTGGAACACAGTTTGACCCTGATGTGGTGGAGGCATTTTTAATTGCGGTAAAAAGGTGGAAGGTATTTAGGTAATAGGTGGATATAATTAATATTCCTTCAGCCTTTTACCTTTTATTTTTGAGCTTAGATACCGGAGGCCAATGCCATGACACTGCGTAAGAAAACACTGCTCATCACCGGCGTGATGATTGTGGGGATGATCGTGATTCTGTATGCAGCCTCGCAGATCATCTTGCTGAGGAGTTTTTCCAAATTAGAGGAACAGTTTGCCTACCGGAATGTTGACCGAGCCCTGTATATCCTGTCTGATGCCCTCTCCGCTCTAAATGCCACATGTGACGATCGGGCCTCGTGGGATGACACCTGCGCCTTTATTGAGAATGCCGGTGAAAGGTATATTGAGTCGGATCTCGGCGATGAAACCTTCGTCGGATTAAGGCTCAACCTTATGCTGTTTGTCGATTCCTCCGGGCGGATTGTCTTCGGCAAGGCCTTCGATCTGCAAAACGAGACCGAGATACCAATTCCGCAGAGCATACAGAGACACATTTCCGCCGGCGACCTCCTTTTGCGCCACCCTGATACAAAGAGCAGCACAGCAGGAATCGTTCTTCTTCCGGAGGGTCCCATGCTCGTTGCCTCACAGCCTATCCTGACCAGTAAAAACGAAGGCCCTGTTCGTGGGACGCTAATCATGGGACGCTGCCTGACCTCCACGGAAATTGAGCGCCTGGCGGGGATACTCCATTCGTCTTTCACCATATGCCGGCTGGACGATTCGCAGATGCCTCCCGACTTCCGGGAAGCGCTTTCATCTCTGTCGGAAAAGGCGCCGATCTTCACCCGACCACTGAGCGCAGAGTCCGTTGCGGGATATGCCCTGATAAAGGACATCTATGGGAAGCCCTGTCTTGTGTTGAGGGTGGATATGCCCAGAAGAATCTACAGGCAGGGCCAGGCCGCTTTGCGTTTTTTTATCCTGGCAGTCTTAGTTGTTAGTTTGGTGTATGGCGTGATGCTCATGTTGTTCTTAGATAACCTGGTCCTGTCCCGGCTGAGCCGGCTCAATCGCAGGATTCGCGGTCTAAGCAGAAGCGGCGACCTCTCGGGGCGCATCCCGGTAACAGGAAGTGATGAGTTGTCTGATCTTGCCGGTGAAATCAACGGGCTACTGGAAACGCAGGAGCAATCCAGGCATAAGTTGCAGGAAAGCGAAGCGAAATACAGCGCATTCTTCAAGACATCGAAAGACTGTGCCTTCATTACTTCAAAAGATGGCAGATTTATAAATATAAGTGATGCCGGTGTGGGACTCTTTGACTATGAAAGCAGAAATGATTTGATGAAAGTTAAGGTATCTGAACTATTTGAGAATCCGGAGGACAGGGAAAGACATGCACAGATATTTGAGCAGCAGGGATTTACAAAAGATCTCCCCTGTAATTTACGAAAAAAGGATGGCGGCATCATCAACGCCCTTGTCACTGCGGTTGTGAGAAAAGACAAAGACGGGAACGTAACAGGTTATCAGGGGATAATCAGGGACATTACCAAGAGTGAGAAGGCAAAAGCGGAGATCATACGCCTCAAGGAGTACAGCGAAACGATCCTGAACAGTATCCCTGCCTACATCATGGTTCTGGATAAAGACCTCACTCTAAAATTCGTAAACCGGACGTATCTCGAGACGGGAAAATACAGAAATGAAGCTATCATGGGGAAAAACTTCAAAGACCTCTATCCTGAGGATCTTCTGAAAGAAGGTGGTCTGCGTGAAGCCTTTAACAAGGCATTGGAGACAGGAGAGACATCGAGGGTATATGACGTGGGAAACGCCTCCTTTGATCCTAAATTCCCGCCAAAATTATAACAAGGATCGTGCAAAAACGTTATAGATCAAGGCTAAAGGCATTTTTTGCTTGACTTTTCTGCCAATTCATTGGTATAATTATACCAATGAATGTGGTGTTTATATGTCGCTTGTCTATGTGATGAAGACGTTGACCAAGGTTAAATATTCTGGGAAGTACGGTCATATCCTCACAGAGTTGACCAAGGCACAGCGGGATATTCTCAAAGCCTTGGACATACAACTCCCTAGCATGACATAGGTATAATTTTTCGGGAAATTAGGATAGATGGTTCTTCTAATCTGAAGTCGCTTGCGAATCTGCAGCAGATGATGGCAGACCAGACAAAGAAACAGGAGTAGGAAACGGTAATCGCAGAATTCCGGGGACATCCATAATAAATTTTGTCAAGGGGAAAACAACAGCAGATCTGTCGTTGAGTATTACCAGCTCGCCCACAATAAAAGACACCCGGAAACGGGAAAGCCGGTTGCCAATATAATACACAGCTTCGGAAGAACAGACTAAAGATTCCAACTCCAAGGCCTGGTCTCTGAACTCGAAAAACTGTAAAAACACCCCTGATTTTGTAGGCACACGCCTGTTTTTTAATACCGGTGTATCTATATGTTATTGCACACTATCTGACGATCTGTTTACTTGCCGATCCCAAACCCAGGATATGATTGCCGGAAATAAGGGCCGTGTCCGTTTTGACCGACTGTCTTTTGTGAATGTCAAAATAAATCCGGCCCTTTGACAGACTTATAATACTTGAGAAGATCAACGATGGTGAGGTCGGCTACGACCCTTTTCTCATCGTCCAGGATGGGAATCTCCTTGACGTTGTGGTCGATCATGCGCTGGAGT
>JAUWQS010000318.1 GCA_030610915.1 Pseudomonadota bacterium
AAACAAAACCCTAATATTGTATTGTTTTGTTAGTTCACATACGGCTAACTTCTTAATATATAAAGCAGATATTAACAAGAATGCTTGCGAAGCCTATCGATTATTATGACGATTAAACTATCTGTGAAAATCGGTGTTAAAAGAGAATGGAAACCTAAAGGTCTCCGCTACACGGGATTTATGTATACTCTACGCGACTGCCGCACTTTAGCGGAGAAACAGTAGATTTTTGCATCAAACATGGTTTCAAAGGTAATAGCTCAATAAATAGATTACATTTTTGAGATGTTGGTCTTGATTCCACAACCACTCTCACGTGTCATTGTAGGATGGGGTTTTATTCCCCACCGGAGATGGCGGTATATGAAATGCCACCCTACATCCCTGGGGTTACCACTATTTATTGAGCTGATACCTTCAAAGTGTGCAGTATTCCCGCTTTTCCTAACAGTCTTCAGCCTTTAGCCTATCCACCTGAGCAGTTACCTTTGATTTAAAGTGGATTGGAATATCCTTAATATGACAAACGAAGTTGTGATTCAGGATGTTACAGCGAAGCGATGGCTCCATTTCCGTGAACCCCTGCAGGTGATCAGAGCTGATTGTGTTGAGGAAGTGGCCCCCGGACTGCGCCTTGTTGAGGCAGCAGTTCAGGAGCAAGGTCTGTATGCTGCCGGTTTTATTAGTTATGAAGCGGCGCCGGCCTTTGATCCTGCCCTCCAGGTACTCCAATCGACCGCATTCCCGCTGTTGTGGTTCGGGATTTATTCTCAGCCCGATATGCTTCGGACACTACCGTCTTTCTCTGAAGGGGTGTGTACCCAACATAACTGGGCCCCCGATGTAAGTCAAACCGCATATGAGGAGACTATTGCACAGATCAAAGAACACATTGCTAATGGCGAAACGTACCAGGTAAATTACACCTTCCATCTGCGCGCTCCATTTCGGGGTGATGCATGGACCTTTTTTCTTGAACTGGTACAGGCGCAGCGGGCAGATTACGCCGCTTACATAGATACCGGCCGGTTTGCCGTCTGCTCAGCCTCGCCGGAGCTGTTTTTCCGTCTTAATGGCAGCCGGTTGACTTCATGCCCAATGAAGGGAACCGCCGCACGTGGTCGCACTCTGTCGGAAGATGACACCCATGGCAGGTGGTTGCGCCATTCAGAGAAAAACCGTGCAGAGAATATTATGATCGTCGATATGATCCGGAATGATATGGGACGTATTGCGAATGCAGGCAGCGTCCATGTATCAAACCTGTTTAACGTTGAACGATACCCAACTGTCTGGCAGATGACCTCAACAGTTACTGCAACGACATATGCTTCCCTGTGCAATATAATGACTGCCCTTTTCCCTTGCGCCTCCATTACCGGCGCGCCTAAACCGCACACAATGCGGATTATCTCCAACTTGGAGACAAAGCCGCGCCGCATTTACACAGGCTGCATTGGTTTTATAGCTCCGGACAGGAAGGCTCAATTCAATGTTGCTATTCGCACGGCGCTTGTTGACAGGACAACAGGACAGGCGGAGTATGGCGTCGGCGGCGGGATTGTATGGGATTCTGTCAGCGGTGATGAGTACATGGAATGCCAGGTCAAGGCCCGCGTGCTAAGGGGAAGACTACCCGATTTTTCACTCTTAGAGACAATGCTGTGGACGATGGGCGGCGGATACTTTTTACTTGATTATCATCTCCGGCGATTGAGTGATTCTGCTGCGTATTTTGGCTTCTCCGCGGATATATGCCGGATTCAGAAGAGGCTCTCTCGCCTGGCTGCTTCACTTCCCGACAGCCCGCATAAAGTGCGGCTGCTTGTGTCGCGAGACGGCGCCATCTCCTGCCAGGCGACGCCGCTGGCCGATACCGTCGATTCCCGACCGGTAAAGTTGCAATTGTCGCCGACGCCTGTTAATTCTACCGAACCGCTTTTATATCACAAAACCACCCATCGCCGGATATATGAAACTGCCCTGGCCGCATGTCCCGGCTGTGATGATATCCTATTCCGGAATGAGCGAGGCGAGATTACTGAGACATCTATCGCGAACGTCGTCATTAACCTTGACGGTGAACTGATCACGCCGCCCATTCGGTGTGGACTCCTGCCTGGAACTTTCCGGGCATGGCTGCTCGATCATGGAAAGGTGCGAGAGAAGATTATAAAGGTTGAGGCGATAAAGCAGAGTGAGACTATATATCTTATCAACTCGCTCCGCAAGTGGCGCAAGGCTTGTCTGGACGTAACTCACGGTTAAACGGTTCAGGGTTCAAAGGTTCAGAGGTTCACGGTTCAGGGGTACCAGCTCAATAAATAGGGATAACTGATCATAGATTCCCGCCGAAGTTTACCCCGCGAAGGCAGAGGCGGGGCTGATATGTTCATTAGAAAGTAGAAATTTGGGAGGGATGAAACTGGTTCAAGGGTTTTAACCCTGAACCCTGAACCCTGAACCCTGAACCTTGAACCCTGAACCCTGAACCCTGAACCTTGAACCTTGAACCCTGAACCCTGAACCTTGGACCCTGAACATGGAGAATCACGTATGTCTATGGATACTGTGCCGGCAAGAATATATAAATTTTTCTCTTCGGTTAGGCTTGCGATATTTTTATTTCTTGCTCTCGCCATAACCTCTGTTTTCGGCACGATAATTCAACAGGGTCTGCCCATTGAAAGATATGAGGCTCTTTATAGCCCCCGTGTATTGCCTGTCTTAAAATTCTTCAATATCTTCGATATGTACCATTCATGGTGGTTTGTCCTGCTTTTAATATTATTATCGGTAAATACCATTGCCTGTACGACCAGGCAAATCCCCCAGGTTATCAGATCAATTTTCCCTGGAAAAGACGGAATTGATGACGGTGTCTTTGTCTCCTCCCAGATTAGAAAAACCATTCAGTGTCACCGGAGCTTGCTTTGTCTTGAGCAGGAAGCTGTATCGTTGCTAAAACCGTTTGGTTCCCTGCGAGCTAAGATAGAAAAAGATAACAATATCTATCTTTTCGCCGAAAAGGGAAGATGGTCTAAGATGGGAGGGATTCTTATCCATTTTAGCATCCTTTTTATTTTTGGGGGTGGATTGATCGGAGCCATCTGGGGGTTTAATGGTCAGATGAGCATTATCGAAGGTGAAACCGCGGAT
>JAUWQS010000113.1 GCA_030610915.1 Pseudomonadota bacterium
TCATAGTCCGGACCGGCAAGCGCGACGCCTTCCGCGAATCTTCCGGGTCCTTTAGCCAGTGACTTTTCCTTCCACTTCTTGGTACCTGCCTCCGATACGCCCTTCACGAACAGGCCCTTCGCCGCGGCCGCGTCCACACCGGCCTTCCAGTTGTCCCTTGCGGCTGTGGTTTCAGTTTCCCAATCGCGCCGTGGGTTCTCGATGCCCTTCTGATAATCCGTGGTTCTCTGCGGCGTTACACGAGTCCACTTTTCTGATATCGCTGCCATACTTTTAATTTCTGCCATGGTTTTTGCTTCCTCCTCATTTGGTTTTGTGTAGGGGGTCGCGGGGGACTTTTCCCCCGCTCAAATCCCTATGGTGGGAACAGTGGCAAAAAAGACACACTTTGTCAAGGATTATTTTTCACTGATCAGTGAGGGTTTTTCCGGAAAGTGGATATTCAGGCCGATTTATGGCCCGAAAGTGGAGCGCCGGCAGTGGGATCCGGCTGCCGGCGATGGGTCAAAGTGGAGGTTTTCTATTTCGGGTCGTACTCGATGTGCCAATGGTCAAACTCAACCACAAAGTCAAAGTCGTCGCCCAGGTCGGCCCTCGTCTCTTTTTCAATCTCCTCCCTGTCATAATCCGGCCTGCGTATATCAAATGCCTGGTTGTTATAATGTAATGATCCTGCTGAGTGGTTCCCCTCGTATGTTGATGTTACTATCATTTCTTGATTGTGGCCTTGAAAATTTCTGTCAGCCCGCTGAAGACCCCGTCGCGTGTGCCGCTCCAACCTCGATATATCAACTCCCGCTTTTATCAGCATTTTCCGCTCCTTTCTATTTTTGTGCACTCCGGTCGAGGTCTCCAAACCAATATAGTTGGCAGGCAGTACCAACCGGAGTGCACTCCGGCATATTCGCCCTCGGTCAAGCACATTCAAGCCAGATTTTCCACCAGGGCTTTCAACCTCCGACGGTTCGCGGTCATCTCCTCGGCCGTCCATTCCCGCCCCGGTTCCGGTGTGTTTGGGAAGCGTTTATCTTTCCCGCCGAAAAAAGCCGTCATTTGTTTTAGTAATTCAATCGCGCCTGTCACTTTCTTTGACACCAAATACTTTACTCCCGACAAAGTGAAAGAAACCATTGATGATATCTGCCCGATAGTTCCGTCGCTTTTCCGTTTAAATCGCGTTTTTCTCCGTATCAGTCCCGCGCCTTCCGCGTCGGCCAGGCAATAAAAAAGCCAGCGTTTCTGAATCTGGATATCGTGATATTTCGCTAATAATATCCGGAGTTTCGTCTGGCTGGCTTTGGTGTATGTCTTCGCGCCTGATTGCATCGAGGCAAATAAAGCTATCATCACTGCGTGCTTTGTCTTGTTCATTTCCTGCCCTTTATTTGTTGCAGTCGCAAAAAAACGGGGTGTGAGTTTAGTATCACGCCCCGTTTCTTTTTGCTAATTCTTTTTTTGCATACCTACTATTCCTTTAAGTTATCCCTCCTCTTCCGCTCAACTTCCACCATCGCATCAATCATCGTCTCTCGCCGCCTCACTGTTTCCAGCAACGTCTTGCGCGTTCTATCTGCTGCGGCCAGCTGCTTTTTTAGGTTTTCAATATCCATCATCAAATCCATGATCAATCTTTCGCGCTCGTCGTTGTAAACCTTCATGTTTTCAATCGTCTTCTCGTTGGTCTCTTTGCCGTTTTCTAATGCAACTATTCTGCCCCTAAGCACCCCGATAGGGTCTTCCTTGATGCCCGGGAAGTTATCCTTTACCCGTGGCGGCTTATCGATAAGCTCCGGCCATGTCCGGTAAATCTCCTGCTTCTCTGCCGGTTTCGCCTCAACCAAGTGCCGGTGATCTTCCTCGACCGCGACCTCGCCATCGTGCGTCACAAATACGGCGCGCTTATCTTCCAATCTTCCCCAATATTTCCATGCAGTTTTCATCTTCTTTTCCTCCCTTTCATTTTAATTACTATTATATAAAGCAAGTCCCGTGCCAAACTTAACAATAATAAATTCAATCACTTAAGTTTTGGGCCCGACCCAGAACCGGGCATTTTCACCATATTCACCTGTTATTGCCTGTGGGGATCCCCGCTTTTCGTCGGCTGTCTTTGTCCTTATCCTGTAATAGATGTCCGTCAGCTTTTGTGTGAGGGTTATAATCAAGAATCCTTTATAATCTTGCGCCTCCTTTCCTTCATAATGGCACGCTCCTTGACTTCGCCCCCTGCCCGGCGTCGTTAACAGTCTAAATGTTAGCGGAGCAAAGCGACGTTTCCGCCTGCCCTACCTATAATTAGTAAAAATGCCGTCTCGCGTAGCGGGCATTTCTCCTTCTATCTTATATAATATAACTTATAAATATTAGTGTGCACAAACTATGCACTCCGGTAGAAACAGGGAACTTTCCCCGCCGTCCGAAATGGTCCCGGCGCGGTGTGTGAAAATAATCCTTGACGGCGTTCGGCTTTTCGTGCGATCTATCCCCATGGAAAAGTTCATCAGGAGCGTTCGAAAAGATAGCGGTGCCTTCCGGGTATCAATCCCCAATAAACTTATCAGGCTGAAGCTTTGGGGCGACGTGAAGTATGTTTTAATCGAAGACGCTGGCCCTGATAAAATTATCATAAGGAGGTTAATTGATGGTAAAAGTCTCAAAGGATAAAATCGCCGAGGTCGGTCTGTTGCTGATAGACGAACCGAAGACGCCGGCGCGGATGGAGATTGACAAAGCGGCGGTTGAGGAGTTAGCGAAGTCTATCTCCGAAATCGGGTTGCTTCAGCCCATTGTTTTGCGCGGGGATGGCGAGCGTTATGAAATAATCGCCGGGCACCGTCGATTTCTTGCCCATAGGAAACTCGAACTTCCGGCGATCAAGGCCATTGTCAAAACGATGACAGATCAAGAAGCGATAATTGCCCGTGCAACGGAAAATCTGTCGCGCGTAGATTTGACCCCTGTTGAGGAAGCGGCTATTTATGCCGACCTGGTCGACGGCCATGGAATGAGTTTTGAGCAGGTCGGTCAGAAAATGGGCAAGACGCCGGGAACTATCAAGCGCCGGATGGACATCCTCAAAATGCCGCCCCAGCTGCAGCAAGCTGTCCATAAAGGACAGGTTTCCATGTCTGCGGCGGAAGAGCTCTGGTCGATCAGCAATGAGGTCGATCTTGAATATTATCTTCTCTTTGCCATCGAAAACGGTTGCACGAAGGAAGTCGCGCGCTCCTGGGCGCGCGACTGGCGTGACTCCCAGCGACGCGCCCAGGATCCCAGCGTTGAGGGCGGGCATTCAGACTCTCCAGCCGCGCCGCGGCCGGTTTACCTTCCCTGCGATCTCTGTTCGGGTCCGACGAACTTAGAGGATGCACATCGGATGCTGATCTGTTCGGAGTGCTTTGCCACTATCAAAGCCAACATGTAGGAGGTAGTATTATGCCGAAAATCCAACAAACTTTAGAAATCGAAAGGATCGTCAACCTCGCCCGTGGTTTTGGCTGGGAAAAAACTGCTGAAATTGTCGAGGGGGACAAAGTCATCCTCACCATCGAAAAGACGATACAGTCTCCAGCCCCTCCGGAGTCTGTAGCGTAATTTTCGCCATCCCTTCTTTGTGGCCGTGAGGGTTCCGGGTTGCGTGTTCCTGGGACTCTTGCGGCCATGCCTTTTAAATCCTATTAATAATCTCTTTTCCGCTAAGCGCTTAACGTACCCCGTTTATAAACTCAGGCCGTCTTTCTGGCCTGAGTTTATGGGGCCACACAAAAAAGGCTTGGCCTCCGAGCGGTCGCGCCCAAAGCGCGAACACGGAAGCCGCCCCTATCGTTACCGGGGGCGGTCTTCTGTGTAGTCCGGAGGCCAAGCCTTTTTTGTGTGGGTTAAGCGTTAAGTTTTTAAGCTTAAATATGTCCTAAAATACGTATCTTTACCCGTATTTTGGCACCTTTTTGTTACTTTTTTGCTTTTTCCTATCTTTTCAGGGGGTTAGGGTATGTCTCGAAGGGGCTCCAGGTTATGGCCATAAAAAAAGGGCCTCGGGAGGCCCTTTTTTTTATCCGTCGCCGAGGAATTCATCCGGAGATTTTTCCCAGGTAAAACCGCAGAAGATTTCCGCATAATTCCAAATGTCTTTCCGTTTGGGTTGGGTGTCCATGTACTCATGGACATAGCACCAGTCTTCGAACTTCTCCACCTGTTCGGGGGCTATGTCCTCAGGATAAGCCCAGCCCGCATCGAGAATGTTTATGACGATCCTTTCCGTGCGGAGATAGTCGATTATGATTTGGTCCGGCCCCTCGATCGCGGCCAGAAAGTTTAATGCGAAGTCGTTAGCGGCCGCCAGGGCACTGAAGGCTTCAAGGGTGTGATTGTTTTCCTCTCCGTAATGCCTCAGGTTAGCCGCCGCTTGATCTTGTGTGCTCTCCTGAAGGTCATCTATGGATATCCATCTTTGGCCGTTCTGTGGCCATACACAGCCCGTTTCGAAGTCGAATCCTTCCTCTTCCAGAAGCTCGATGGTTAATATATCTGTTGGTTGGGGGCATTCGACCAAATATGATCCTATGTCCTCGATCTCATCGAGGGGATTATATTCCTCAACTGATGAATATAATGTCGACATTGCCCAGCTCGCCGCGAATATTGACCGTGTCTCGTCCGATGCGTCGCTGTGCCACTTGTAGCCGTGCAGCAGGGAGACTGCCCGGAGAGCCTTACTTGCAGCTATTTCGGCTTTGTTTGGTGTCGGGGCGCTTGTGGCCAGGGTCACTTTTTGTCCCAGGGCGTTGCGGATTACTCCGGAGATCGCCCCCTGGACAAATCCCACAATTGGCCCCAGACATATGCCGATCCCGAATATATTGTCTGTTACCTGGAGCGCCTCAAGCGCGTTACCGGTGCTCGGCTTAAACTTCTTGATCCTTTTGGCCAGGCTCACCTTAGCCTTTTTGCTGAATGGGTTCTTGTTCGTCTGCTTTTCCAGAAGCCGTTTGGGTGCCCGTCCGGTTGATGGCTTTTTCATTGCCTTGTTGAATTGCGACATAGGGTTTAAGAGGTTTAACAGTGTCGAAGCTCCCAGGATGAGGCCCAGGGGGCCGAGCACGGCCGCGGCCACTGGCCCGCCGATTATCGCCGCGCCTATCATCCCGATGCAGGCCAGGGTTGACACTGCGTCCTGCACGTCATCGAGCGCGGTGAGGATCGCGCCGGCGTTCCGGGCGATTTTTGGGGAGGGGTCGGCCAGCATTGCCAGGTATTTTCGTCGCTTGCTCTCCTTTTCCGCCCTGATATCCGCTCGCCGGTCGGCGGGGATCTTGTCGTATTCCCGGGCCTTCCAAAGTTGCGTCTCTTCGTCTGTCAGTGGCTTGAATTTTGTCAGATGGATAACATCATCCCACGCGGGCACGGTCACGACATAGCCGTGTTTCTTCACATAGGCGGCTTTCTGCTTTTCGAATTGCTCGTCTGAGAATTTCGGTGCGTGGAAGGGTGCTAAAAAGTCAGCCATGATTATTTACACCAGGTAGATTTGTACTCCGAAGCGGCCGCAGGCCGCTCCCAGGTCATTATCGATCCTCGATGCGACAAGTACCATTTTCTCCGGCTTTGCTATCTTCGGATCCTCGATC
Source organism: Pseudomonadota bacterium (assembly GCA_030610915.1). The sequence goes on from JAUWQS010000113.1 coordinate 5,628, forward strand.
CAGAGGGTCTGATATACCTGCAGTTGTCCCATCGAGCGGAGTCCCGGGTAATCTGCGACCTCGATAATCCAGACCTCGTTTTTCAGTTCCGCGACTGCATCGATACGTTTTGCCGTGTTCCCGCGCCACATGCGTTCGAAGGGATCGAGCTCTTGTTCCGGAGTCAGAAAAGGCCCCCCGACAAGGCAGTCATACCAGAGATTCTTGAAATATCGTCCGTACTTATCCAAGAACCTGAACCAAACCGGATGGTCCTGCTCCAGCATGTGCGGAGGTTTCCCGCGCCAGTCTACAGAGAACTTTTGTCTGAGTTCTGTTGGCATATTCCCACCTGTCCCGCAATAATTGTTACCATTGTTTCAACCTTGGTCATACGGTGCTCTATCCGTACAAAAAGAGCGACGACTACAATAGTGGTCCCGAGCCAGCCTCCGAATTGTGCCAATAGTTCTGCCATGTTGTCATTGCTCCTTTTTG
>JAUWQS010000264.1 GCA_030610915.1 Pseudomonadota bacterium
GAGAGAACGTTTCCCCTTCATTCGCCTTTAATACGTGAGATTGAGGTAGTGAAAAGGGGGAAAGTTAGACGGGCTAAATTATATTATCTGAGAGACCTCAGAGGTAAAAAGGCGAGGATAAAAGAAGCCGACAGAAGAAGGTGAGAAACGACTGATATTAAATATTTAAATGAAAAATGAAATAGTAGACGGGTGGCATGGACAAACTTGTTTGTCCGTGCGTAACTACTCAGGTTCAAGGTTGATCATTTTTTAGCCACTGAGCCTTGAACCCGTGAACCGTGAACCTGACAACCTGAGCAGTTACGTTAAACCTATGTACACTTTTGAGATGAGCGCTCATCGTCGCGGCTTTAAGGTTGTGGCTGGTGTGGATGAGGCGGGACGAGGATCTCTGGCAGGACCGGTTGTTGCGGCGGCGGTGGTTCTTCCCTCCCATTATAAGAATGAGGAGATTCGTGATTCAAAACAACTTTCTCCAAAAAAAAGAGAACAAGTATATAGTATAATAAGAAATGATGCTCTTTCAGTTGAGTTAGGTGTTGCAGGGCCGACTGTCATCGATGCCATAAACATTCTCCAGGCGACTCTGATAGCCATGAAGGAGGCGGTCACAGGTCTCTCACTTACCGTTGATTATATTCTTATCGACGGCATAAACAGTCTAAATATACCAGTTCCGCAGCAAACCATTGTCAGGGGAGATTCTCTCAGCATTTCAATAGCCTCAGCTTCCATTATTGCCAAGGTATCGAGAGACAGGATAATGGAGATGTATCATCGTCAATTCCCACAGTATAATTTTCTAAGAAATAAGGGTTATGGCACTGCCGAACATCGTGAAGCCCTGAAAAGGCACGGGCGTTGTAAGATTCACAGGAGATCTTTTAAGGTGAAAAAGTAAGGATCTGTCGTGAAACGAACGACTTCAGATAAGATTCGGACAGGCCGGCTTGGCGAGGATATTGCGGTTAATTATCTGAGAAGCGCCGGATATGGAATTATTGAGAGAAATTACAGGTGCGTTTTCGGTGAGATAGATATTGTTGCAAGAGATGGAAAGACGTTGGTATTTGTGGAGGTCAGAAGCAGGAAAACCGATAGATACGGTGAGCCGGGAGAGTCGGTTGGGCTGAGCAAGAAAATGAAGATATCAAAGATAGCCCTGAATTATTTAAAGGAAAATAAGTTTCAAGACTGCAGAGCAAGATTTGATGTTGTGGCGATCAAGATGTTACCTTGTGGCAATAAAGTAGAGCTGATCAAAAATGCCTTCGATCTGGCATATTGATAACAGTTCACCGCAGAGAACGCGGAGCCCGCAGAGATGACAAAACAGTTAGCTTAGGATTACAGAAGCGGTTATCTATGGGTTCACGGTTCAGGGTTGATAGCTTTTAACCTTTGAACGTATCAGCTCAATAAATAGGGGGAACCCCCTCACCTTCTCCCACCAGAGGAGAGGGAATTAATTGAGTGAAATCACTGAAAAACTCCCTCCCCCTTGAAGGGGGAGGGTTGGGGTGGGGGTGAAAAGCCCCTATTTATCGAGTTATTACTTTTAACCGTGGAACCGTGAACAGTGGAACCGTGAACCCGAGTAGTTACGAATAGTTTCTCTGCGTTCTCTGCGAGCTTTGCGGTGAACGCTTACGCATATTGAAACCATGGAAAAAGGAACATTGTATATTGTTTCAACTCCCATAGGCAATCTGGAGGATATAACTCTCAGGGCATTGAGGGTTCTGAAGGAAGTTGGGCTTATCGCGGCTGAGGATACCCGCAGGACAAAGAAGCTGCTGAACGCATATGAAATTCATACCCCCCTTACCAGTCTTTATGATCAGAATGAGCTAAGAAAAAGCAGTTCACTAATTGCAAGAATTAATGATGGTATGGATGTGGCTTATGTGTCTGATGCCGGCACTCCGGGCATATCAGATCCAGGGTATCTCCTCGTAAATCAGGCGATCACAAACCATATCAATCTGGTTCCCGTGCCCGGTGTGTCCGCCGTTATAACGGCGCTGAGTGTCTCCGGCCTGCCTATGGACCGTTTTGTTTTTAATGGATTTTTACCCTCGAAATCAAACAAGAGAAAACAGTTTTTAAAATTACTTAGGAATGAAACCGGAACAATGGTCTTTTATGAATCTCCCAACAGGCTGGTTACTACTCTAAGGGAGATGGAAGAGATTCTGGGAAACAGAGAGATCGTTATTCTAAGAGAGTTGACAAAGGTTTTTGAAGAAATATTGAGGGGAAGAGTCAGGGAAGTGGCACAGTCTCTTCGGGACAGAGCGATAAAGGGAGAAATTACTCTTATAGTTGCGGGGCGAGACAAAGCGCCGCCTCAATATTCAAGTGGAGAGGTGCGAAGCAGGTTTGAGGAATTGCGGAAAGATAATGGACTTACCACGAGGGATATCGTAGATGTGATTTCCGGGGAAATGGACATTTCAAGGAAGATGGTTTACAGGGAAGTCCTGAAGAAGGTTACTATTAGGCTGTAGGCTACTATTAGGCTGTAGGCTATTAGGCTGTTTTTCTTTTAGCCAACCCGGACGAGCCGGAACCAAAAAAGTGTTCAGTGTTCAGTGTTCAGTGTTCAGTGTTCAGGGTTGACAGCTTTTAACCGTTTAACCGCTGAACCGTGAACCGTGAACCGTGAACCGTGAACTGTGAACGTTGAACCGTTACCAAATTCTTTTGCCATTTTGGCAAGAACTTTACAATTAAGGGACTAAATAAACTAATACAGAGGTGCTTATGAAAGTTCGTGTAGAAAAGGGAAATCTTATAAAGTTTGATTATGAAACGGTAGTGGTTTGCCACTTTGAAGATGGCAAAAAACCGGCAGGTGACGCTGCGCTTCTTGACAGGAGCAGCGGTGGACTTATCGGGGAGGTGATCGACAGAGGCGATTTTGAGGGGAAGCTCTATCAGATCTCTGTAATATATACGAGGGGCGCAGTCCCGGCCGCCAGGATTCTTATGGTCGGTCTCGGCAAAAAGAAGACCTTTGATCTGGAAAAATTGAGAGGGGTATATTCAAAGGCTGCCCAGAGGGTAAGGGAGTTAAACCTCAAAGGATTTGCAACGTCGCTTAATTTTGGGAAAATTGGGCAACCCCTTGAGAGGGTTGCGGAGGCTGTTGTGGAGGGTGTGCTTCTTGGTCTGTACCAGTTTACCGATTACAAGACGGTGGAGAGGGAGAAGATCCGGGAATTGAAAGAGCTTATTATAGTTGAAGATGATGACAATTCATTTGAGGTTATAAAAGCCGGTGCAAAGAGGGCGGAGGTTGTTTCCGGCGCCGTCTCTTTTGCAAGGGATCTTGTCTCCGCTCCCGGAAATGATATGACCCCGGCTGTTCTTGCCGGCAGGGCGGGTGAGATTGCCCGGAATAAGAACGTGAACCTGAAAGTTCTCGATGCCGGCGAGATGGAAGAGCTTGGCATGAATGCGCTGCTCGGTGTGGCGAGGGGGAGTGCTGAACCGCCGAAATTTATTATATTAGAGTACAATGGCGGGAAGAAGGGTGATAAGGCAATTGCCCTTGTAGGCAAGGGGATTACCTTCGACAGCGG
>JAUWQS010000428.1 GCA_030610915.1 Pseudomonadota bacterium
TCCATCATGCTTGTGGATGTCCTTGGCGCTATTATTGTAATCGGCGTTTCAAACAATCAGATGTCCATGTTGACAACGATTTCGGATCCTGAATCCCTTGAAAGGTTGAATTATTCCGGCCAGGAAAAGAGAAAAGTCCCCTCATTTCCTGATTGGCTGTCATGGTGCAGGGCGAAGCTGAAAAAGAATTCTGACAGGATAACAGGATAAACAAGATTTTGTTTCAAATGAACAAGTGCGGAACTTTTTTGACAGGATTGACAGGATTAACAGGATTTTCTTATTTTCTTTATATCCTGAACATCCTGTATATCCTGTCAAAAAATGGAAATTCCTATGCTATAGAAGATAGCCGGTATGAGAACATGTTTTCCAAAAAGTCCTGTAGGGACGACAGTTCGTAGGGTGGATTAAGGAGCGTAAGCGACGAATCCACCGAAGCAATCAGAGTTTTCGGTGGATTCGCTACGCTTAATCCACCCTACAAACCGAGGTTGCCCCCATTATTGAGCTGATACATAAGTTTTGAGTAACTACTCACGTAGTCAGGCTGAAGGTATTTAGGCTGAAGGCTGAAGGATGCAGGAAGAGCGCTTTGACGGAGAGACACCTGCCCGCCATCGCGAGCTCAGGCAAGGCGGGCGGGGCAGATTTTTGCATCAAACACGGCTTCAAAGTGTGCAGTATTCCTGCTTTTCCTAACAGCCTTCAGCCTTCAGCCTATCCACCTGAGTAGTTACCGCAGATATTTATATTAGATGGAAAACAGACTGAGGGGTTGAGATGAAAATACAGGAAATTCTCAAACAACCTGAAAGCAAGACGCTGGAATTTAAAAGAGAGGTAAGCGTTCACCGCAGAGAGCGCAGAGAAATTAGCCTTGTAAGCCAAGAGCGAAGATCGTTAAAGTGTTGAGTCGTCGAGTAGTTGAGTGGTTCAAAGACATTCACCATTTAACTGGCTAACCCGGACAAGCTGAAAGTTGAAAGCTCAAAGGCTTTTGTTGGGTTTAGTGCCTCAACGCAACTAATAGCCCACAGTTGAGTAGAGCTACGCACGGACAAACAAGTTTGTCCATGCCACCCGCCCGCCGTTAATCATAAGCTAATTGTTTTGCCGTCTCTGCGTTCTCTGCGCTCTCTGCGGTGAACGGATACAAAAAGAGATTCCAAAAAACAGACAAAATTTGTTGAAAACAGTGGTTGCCTTTGCAAATGGCGCCGGAGGTAATATTTATGTTGGCGTGAATGATGATCGCACTGTAACAGGCATAAAGGAAGAGCCCTTTGACCTGGAAGAAAAACTGGCTAACATTATATATGATTCAATTTCACCCATCCCCAATGTCTTTTTCCAAACAGCCGCTTTTGAAGATAAGGTAATCTTTATCATCAGAATTTTACCAGGGGCTAATAAGCCCTATTATTTAAAAAAACCCGGCCCTGAGGATGGTATCTTTGTAAGGGTTGGTTCAACGAACAGAAAGGCGGATTCCCAAGCTGCATCTGAATTAAGAAGACAGGCCAGAAATATCAGTCTTGATCAGGAGATTGATCCATCATTTGACTGGAAGAGGGGGGTCAGTCGTTGACTATTGACTATCCATTCCAAGATTTAATGGGAGAAATTGGTTATCAAATCCTTATCATTGAATTTATGGAGATTTGGCATATTTATGGTAGGATCCGCTGTGAGAATATTAAAGAATAAAGATTTGACCCCAAGCTTCCCCATAGAGGATATTGTCATTGCCAGGCTGAAAATTTATTCAGATTAAAAAAGCATATGCAATCAGCATAATCTGAATGTAGTGCGTTGTAGTTAGATTTAGAGGAATCTTTCAGTACACTGAAAGGAGGATTAAATGAGTAATACCAGTGTTAATGAAGTGATTAAGGAATTTGGCCGGTTGCCTTCTACAGATAAAGAATACGTTGCGGAGATAATAAGAAAACAGGTAATTGAGTTGAAGAGAGAAAGGCTTGCGCAGAGGGCTGAAGAAGCTAAGATGAATCTTAAGAAGGGGTTTGTCAAAAGCGGCGGCATAAAGGAGTTGTTGGATGACCTCGAAAGTGATTAGAGCGGCATGGGATAAAGTGTTCAAAAGGTCTTACAAAAAGCGAGTAAGGAATAATTGTAATAGTTCAATAAATAGCGGAAGGCGTATGGCAGAAACATGTAGCGGAAGGCTTCAGCCTTCCATGTGCTTTAGTCATACTGTGTTGCGTGAATAATGGAGACCTGAAGGTCTCCGCTACAGGGGCCGTGCAAAACTCAAAGGCGTAACCTTTACGCCCAAACCCCGCTTCCAGAAGATGGAGGCGGATACGTGTCTGGATTTGCCCCTATTTATTGAACTGATACGAAGCTTTTT